>JAISMW010000073.1 GCA_031276545.1 Tannerellaceae bacterium | reverse complement strand
ATTGAAATAGGCCGGCCATACAAAGGCTGCCACATCATACTTTTTTTGAGCGTTTGCGATCGTCAGCGCCGCAAACAGACATACACAGGTTAAGAAAAACTTTTTCATCATGTTTTGTTATATTGAATGGATACTAATATGAATGTTCAGAATACATTATGTTTTACAAATAAAGAGCCTGTACAGGGCAGGCATATACCTGCCCCGACACAAACTCACCTAATTTATTGATATCCTTGATTTTCTGTCAGTTTGGAATTATTGGACGTCCTGGCCTGTGTGATGGGCAGGTAATAGTTTTCCTCACGAAACAGCGGCACATTTACCGACCCGTCGATATTCTCAAGTATCATCAGCTTGTATTTGGGTGTTCCGGCCACATGGCTGTTATAGTCAAGGATGTATCTCAGTCCCGAAAAACTGCGTGAAAAATCAGTAGTCGCCGTTCTCCAGCGACGAGCGTCCCAATAACGATGTCCCTCGAAAGCAAGTTCCACTTTCCGTTCATGGCGGATTTGGTTCATGTTTACGGAAGTCAGGAGAGCAATCCCCGCGCGTTCCCTGATTTGATTGACGGCGCCCAGGGCCTCATCCGGTCTGCCGAGTTCGAAGGCTGCTTCGGCATGATTCAACAGGACTTCGGCATACCGGAATATTTGCCAGTCGGTTGCCGACGTAGCCCAGCCGCTGTTCGTTCCGGCCATGTTGTCGTGACTTTCATCCAGGTATTTCATCACGCCGAAACAGGTCGAGCCTATATCCTGATCACCTGTGGCTAGTACGCCGTTGTAGGAATCGTCGGACTGAATGTCGCCGTCCGGCTTGAGCAGGCCATTGTAAAATTCACATTTCCCGCCCTGCCATGGCGTGTTTTGCGTGAAAAGTGTGGCAAAGAAGCGCGGGTCTTTGTCTTTCCACAACTCGTCTGTACTCCAAAGCCCCTGCCGAATCGACGCGCGGTCCAGCTTTCCCGGCCGGCCGTCGACGTATTCAAACTCTTCGGCCATCTCCAGATAAGGCGCCACAAGATTACCTCGGCTCCAGCCGTTGGGACGCGGCGCGCAGAAAAAGTCCACGCACCAGCCCAGTCCGTTTCCATCCAGACTGTTCAAACTATTGTGCGGCTTCGAAAAGATCACTTCACTGTTATTCTCGTTCAGAAAAATATTTTTGAAGTTAGTCACTTTGTCGGCGTCCTGACTGTACAATTGATGCCATCCACTCCGGATAATCCGGTCTGAAGCGTCCAAGGCTATCCGGAAATAGTCGTCGGCTTTCTCCGAAGGAATACCCGTGAGGCCGTCCGACTGTACTGTGCCGTACCGGGCAATGCTGCCGGCATACAGTGCTGCCCGCGATTTCAGCGCCAGAGCAGCCGATTTGCCGGGACGCCCCGTTTCGGCGGCTGAAGGATCGGGGAGGTCGTCAACCGTTTCGTCCAGTTCGCGAATGATAAAGTCATAGACTTCGGCTTCCCTGTTCCGCGGCGGATAGAGTTCTTCTTCCGGGTCGTTAATGCTTTGGGCCTTAGTGATAACAGGTACGCCGCCATAGCGCTTGACCATGGCAAAATAGGCAAAGGCGCGCAGGAAACGGGCTTCGGCCAGTCTGACGGTTTTAAGGCCGTCTTCGAGCGGCGTTTCCGGGAGGCGCTCGATAAAGGTATTCAAGTCGCGGAGCTGACTGTATCCCCACCACTCCAGCAGTCCGCCACCGATCCGGAGATTTCCAAACTTATAGTTGTACCATACGGTGGCGTCTCCCCAGTCCGACCAGTTTGTCATGCACTCGTCCGTGATGACGTTGACTGCAAAACAGGCAAACATCATGTCGTTTTCGTACTGTCCCGAACCGAAACTTTCGTTGCCGAAAAAATGCATCCGTGTGTAAATGTTCGTGAGATAGGCTTCCGTCAAAGCCCTGTCGCTCCACACCGCGTTGTCCGAAATCATGTCCAGCGGGACTTTGTTCAGCATGTCGGAGCACGATGCAAAAAGCATCATATGAATTAAAACAATAGCTATTTTCTTCATGATCGTGTATTTTTTAAAATGAAACATTCAGTCCCATACTAACCGTACGTTGCTGCGGATAGTAGTATCCGCCCTGTCCGTCGGGCATTTCGGGGTCGATATTGTATCTTCTCAACCTGTCTAACGTCAGGAGATTGATACCGGACAGGTAAAATCTTGCCTGCCGGATATGGATCGCTCTCAAGAGTTCCGAAGGTATGTTATAGCCGAAAGACAGGGTTTTGAGGCGCAGGTAGCCGGCGCTTTTCAGCCTGTAATCGGAGGTGAGATTGTTTGTCGAAGCGCCGCCCAGTCGTGGTATAAGCGCATGTGCATCGCTGTTGCTTTCCGTCCAGCGCAGATTGTAAATCTGTTCCGAATTGAATTTATTGCCGTGCAGCAGTACGATATGCGTATAATATCCGAAAGCGCCCTGGAACAGGGTAGCAAAATCGAAATTCCCATACTTTACGTTCAGGTTGATTCCATACATCCAGTGAGGCGAAGTACCCGGTCCGAGTACCACCTGGTCTCTCCAGTCCAGTTTTCCGTCTCCGTTATCGTCAATGTACCGGATATCTCCGGGTCGGAGGGTCGCATTGCCCCTCAAATCCTGGTCAAAAGGCAGTGCATCTATTTCGGCCTGGGAAGAGAACAGTCCGTCGGAGCGGTATCCGATACGCCTGTCCGTCCATTTTCCTGACGCTATGTATAAACGGCTTTCGTCAGGATCGGTTCTTTCCGCTTCCTCATAATGCTCCCATTTAGCCCGCGACCAGGAAATATTTCCGTTCACGTCGAAGGAAAAATCTCCGTACTTCCGGGCTGTTCCTAAGGAAAATTCAAATCCCCGGTCGTTTAAACTGTTCAGGTTTTCAGAAGGCAGCGAGGCACCGAACGTATTCGGAAGCGTCGTCAGGCGGTTGGCGGGAATGCCGGAACGCATCCGGTAGAAAGCCTCGACCGTTCCGTACAGCGTCCTGTTCAGCAACGACCAGTCGGCTCCTGCATTATATATGTCAATCTTTTCCCACGTCAGATCGGGATTGGCCATACCGGTAGACCGGATTCCCTGCCGTACGGAACCTCCCAGCAGATATATTCCGTTGATGGCATAGCCCGACAGATACTGGAAATTGCCCACCCCGTCGTTGCCCGAACTGCCGTAGCTGACTCTTATTTTCAGATCGTCGACAAGCGAAACCCGTTTCATGAAATCTTCCTGCGAAATGCGCCAGCCAAAAGATATGCCCGGAAAATATCCCCAGCGTTTCTTCGGCGCGAACTTGGCGGAAGCATCCATTCGCAGTGTGGTTTCCAGCAAATACTTGTCCATATATGAATAATTGAGCCTGCTTACGAAACTCGAACGTCCCATCTCGCTGGCCGCGCCGCCGTTGGTGGCCGTTTCACTGTTTCCGGCAAAGAGTTGTTCAATGGCAGTCGACAGATAGCCGTCGCGTCCGGCGCTGATCCATTCGCTGCCGTAATCGATTCCTTCATACAGCGCCATTGCTGCCAAATGATGGACGCGAGCAAAGACGCGGTCGTAATTCAGCGACAGTTGCGTCGTCAACATGCTGCTTTGGCTTTGGTTTACGCGCATTTGCGCCTGGCTTCCCAGCGCCCCGGCAAGGGTGTAGGTATTGCTCAGGATGTCATAACGATAAAATTCTACCGGCTTGGAAAAGGTGGAACTCTTGCTGTAATTACGCATGTAGTTAACGAAAAGTTTTGCCGACAGGCCTTCCACGCGCGGAATGCTGTAAGTCAATACGCCGGTGCCTTTCAGGTTTTGCGAACTGTTACGGCTCGCTCCGTACAGGTCGTAGTTGGACGAAACGTGAGCGCCTCCCGTACCCTGTCCGTCCGCCCAGGATATTTTCGACGGGTCGGGCAGCGTGGCAGGACAGGTCGGCAAGGTGTTCCATAAATCCTGCCAGACCGAATTGTCTCCCGCATGCATCCCGCGCGCCGTAAAGATGCTGCTGTTAAATATGGCGGACAGATCCAGTTGCAGGGTCAGGCCTTCGATGATTTGGGCATCAATGTTGGACTGGAGGTTATACCGGTTGTAATCGCCGCCGTTCTTCTTAAACATGGTTTGCTGATCCATGTACCCAAGGAAGCCATAGTATTTTATCATCTCATTTCCGCCTCTGACGGACAGGTTGTGCTGTTGCTGCGGCGCCCAGTCCCTGACTAGTTCATCATACCAGTTGGTATTGGGATACTGCGGGTCGGTACCTTCATAATACTTCCGTATCTGTTCTTCGGTAAAAGGCGCCGTTGCTTCCGGCCTGCCCGATTGAATCCATTCTTCCCGCGCCATTTCCGCATATTGCCCGGCGCTTGCCGTTTTGGGCATGTTGGTGACGCCCTGCATGGTATAAGACGTATTCAGGGTAATGGTCGGTTTTTGCTCACTGCCGCGTTTGGTGGTCACAAGAATCACGCCGTTGCCGGCACGCGAGCCGTAAATGGATGCCGAGCCGTCTTTCAGGATGGAAATGGATTCGATCTGATTGGCGTCAATGGTATTGAAACCTGTTTCGATTCCGTCTACGATGATCAGCGCTTCACCAAATCCGCGAATACTCAGGGATGCGGCATCCGAACCGGGCTGCCCGCTGGACTGTTGCGAAATAAGACCCGGCAGGCGACCGGCTAACGCATTGGTCGTACTGGCGACCGGCGCAACCGATATTTCTGCGGCTTTCACCGTGGAAATGGAGCCTGTAAGGTTTCCTTTCCGTTGCGTACCATAGCCAACCACCACCACTTCCTCCAATGCCTGACTGTCTTCCAATAGTTTGATTATTAGTGATTTGCCCCCCCCCGTGGAAGACACGCCGATTTCCTGCGTAATATATCCGATAAAAGAGATTTGAAGCACGGCGTTCTCCGCCGTCGTCAGCGAGAAATTCCCGTCCACGTCGGTTACGGTTCCGTTGCCTGTGCCTTT
>JAISMW010000061.1 GCA_031276545.1 Tannerellaceae bacterium | reverse complement strand
CCCGGTCTTTGTTACGGTGTCAGCAAACGCTTTACCGGCTTTCCCGAACCTGTAAAAAACATTCACTCCCACCGTGTTCGACCGTGCAAAGGTTTCCGGATTTAATTTTGAACAGCCCTTCCGGCGGCGCCTTGGAAGAAAATGCGGATATAAGCGGTGAAAGATTATTTATATCCCTTCTTTTTAGGGTTTCTTCCCTTATAAAAAAAATTGCCTGCACGGGGAAGAAAATTTTCCAGTACTGAGAAATATATTTTCCAGTACTGGAAAATATATTTCTCAGTACTGGAAAATTTTGCTCTCAGTATAGGTAAATAAATTCCTTGGTACAGGAAGAGAAAATTACAGGCGGTATAAATTGTGAGGCAACCGTCGAAAATATAGCGGTATGAGGTTTGACGTTCGGAAAAGAGTGAATCCGTCCCGCCCGGAGCTGTCTGCCGTGAAGGCTCAACGGTATCCCCCGAAGTCCGGATAAGTGCCCCGGTCGCCTTGTGAATACGCCGGTTTGAGGGCTTCGGCGGCATGGGGAAAGAGCGTTGCCATGCGTGCAAAAAATAATTACATTTGCAGCATGATTCAAAAGAAATATCTAAATCACATGAATGAAATCAAAGCAAATGAAGATGCCCGGAAAAGTTTGAACTTTATCGAGGCGTTTGTGGAAAAAGACCTGGAAGAGGGCAAGAATAGCGGGAAAGTGCAAACGCGTTTCCCGCCGGAGCCGAACGGATACCTTCATATCGGACATGCCAAGGCTATCTGTCTCGATTTCGGAATTGCCGAACGCTACAAAGGTATCTGCAACCTCCGCTTCGATGATACCAATCCGGTAAGGGAAGATGTGGAATATGTAGATTCCATCAAGGAGGATATCCAGTGGCTTGGCTTCCGGTGGAATGAAGTCTATTATGCTTCCGATTACTTCCGACAGCTTTTTGATTTCGCTGTGCAGCTTATAAAAGAGGGACATGCCTACGTGGACGAACAAAGCGCCGAAGAAATAGCCCGGCAGAAAGGAACGCCTACCCAGCCCGGCGCCGAAAGTCCTTACCGGAACCGCCCGGCGGACGAAAGCCTGAATTTGTTCCTGCGCATGCAAGCCGGGGAATTTGAAGAGGGAAGTATGACGCTCCGCGCCAAAATTGATATGGCTTCGCCCAATATGCACTTCCGCGATCCTATTATATACCGTATCATCAAAGGGCATCCCCATCACCGTACCGGAACGGCGTGGAAGGTGTATCCGATGTATGATTTCGCCCACGGACAAAGCGACTATTTCGAAAGGGTAACCCATTCGCTGTGTACGCTGGAGTTCGAAGTGCACCGTCCGCTGTACGACTATTATATTGATTTGCTGAAGAAGGACGACAATTACCGTCCGCGACAGATAGAGTTCAACCGTTTGAACCTTACCTATACGGTGATGAGCAAGCGGAAGCTGCTGGATTTGGTGAAAGAAGGGCTGGTGAACGGATGGGACGACCCCCGTATGCCTACTATCTGCGGATATCGCCGCAGGGGCTATACGCCGCAGGCTATACGGAACTTTGTAGACAGGATTGGATATACCAAATACGACGGTATCGTGGACGTAGCCCTGCTCGAACATGCCATACGCGAAGACTTGAATGCCCGCGCACCGCGCGTATCGGCCGTACTGGACCCCGTGAAACTGATTCTTACGAACTATCCCGGAGGACGGGTGGAAATGATGAGCGCCGTAAACAATCCGGAGGATCCTTCTGCCGGATCGCATGAGATTGCTTTCTCGCGCGAACTGTACATCGAGCGTGAAGACTTCATGGAAGATGCTCCGAAAAAGTTTTTCCGCATGACTCCCGGACAGGAAGTGCGCCTTAAAAACGCCTATATCGTCAGATGTACCGGATGCAAAAAGAATGCAGCCGGCGAAGTGGAAGAAATCTATGCCGAATACGATCGCAATACACTGAGCGGCATGCCCGACAGCAACCGCAAAGTGAAAGGTACCCTGCACTGGGTATCCGTAGCGCACAGCCTGCCGGCCGAAGTACGTTTGTACGACCGTCTGTTTATTGTCGAAAACCCGTCGGAAGACAGGGATAGGGATTTCCATGAACTGCTGAATCCCAACTCCCTCACCGTCCTGACGAATTGCAGGGTGGAAGCGGAGTTGCAAAAAGCGAAGCCGCTGGACAGCTTCCAGTTCCAGCGCATCGGCTATTTCAATCTCGACCCCGACAGCAAGGACGGTAAACTGATCTTCAACCGTACGGTGTCGCTGAAAGATACATGGAGCAAATTAAAAGACAAAGTATAACACGTAAAACAAATGAAGCAGGATGAAATTTCGATGGTATTGCAGCGTTTTCTCGCCGCTTGCAAAAAAGGTACCGAACAATACTTTGACGCCGATGAAATAGACGCTGTCCTGGAAAGTTTTGAAGACAGTGACGACTTTACGCACTATGAAGCTCTTCTGACTTTAGGGCTGCGGCTGCATCCCGATAATACGGATTTGAAACTGCGGCAGTGCAAGTTTTTTTTAATCAATGAAGAATACCGGCAAGCCCTGGATTTGCTGGACAGCCTCCCCGATGTGAACCGTGAAGATGCCGACATGATTCGCCTGGAATGTTACTGCATGCTGGGAGAATACGACAAAGTGGTAGAATACCTGGAGCTAATGACAAAAAACAACTGCGATTACCTGGAGTACATCTTCGAATTTCTCGCTCCGGTGCTGAGCGACCTGGGAATGATGGCCGAGGCCGCAGACTTCATCAAGCGGGGGAGACGGCTGTTTCCCGACAACCTGGTGCTGAAGGAGGAACTATGCTATCTCCTCGAGGTGGAAGGAAACTTTGAACAGGCCATGCATCTTTGCAACGAACTCATCGACAGGGAGCCTTATTCCTATGATTACTGGTTTATGCTGGGACGGCTGTATTCGCACACCAATGATTTCGACAATGCCATCGACGCCTTCGACTTCGCCCTCACCTGCGACGACTCCGACGACGAATTGAAGGTGCTGAAAGCTTACTGCCTGTTCATGAATGAAAACTATGAAAAAGCCATCGAAGCGTATTCGGAATTAATTACCGACAATGCCTCGGGCAGGCGCATCAGACCCTTGATGGCCGAATGTTTTATCAAACTGGAAAATTTCGAACAGGCATACCTGCTGCTTAAAGATATCATCTATAAGCAGTCCGGTGGGGGCAACGTGGCTACCTATATCAGTTTTATCCGTTGCTGCGTGGAAACAGACAGAGACAGCGAGGCCTCGCAGATGCTTTCGAAAGCAGCCGAAAAGTTTCCCGACAACGTACGCATCTTGTCGCTGCAGGCCTTGCATTATCTGGAAAACGGGAAGGACGACCTCGCACTGCAGACTACCCGCAGAATACTCCGGCAACTGGGTGCAGACAAGGATGAAGAAGACAAAGAACTCGAAGAACTGATCCGGGACGGCAAGTATGAGTTGACGCCGGAAAACTTAAACAAGATAATAAAATACTATAAAAAGGCTATCCGCCACAATCCGCATTTGTCGTTTAAGGACAAACCGATTCCTCCTGAAGAACTTGCAAAAGAATATCTCAGCGAAAGGAACAACAACAACTAATCATTCTTTTCCCCGTAAGCCAGGTCGCCGGCGTCGCCCAGCCCCGGAACGATATACGAATGTTCGTCCAAACCGTCGTCTACAGCCGCCACCCAAAGGCTTGTTCGGTCGGTCGGCATGTGTTCGCGGATGTATTCTACGGCCTGCCTGCTCGCTATGATTGAAGCAAGATGGATATGAGACGGATTGCCCTTGGTAAGGAGCGCCCTGTAGGCCAGTTCCATGGAACTTCCCGTAGCAAGCATCGGATCGGTAAGGATAAGCACTTTGCCGGTAAGCGCCGGCGAGGCAATGTATTCGATATGAATATCAAAGTTCAGACGATCCTTGTATTTGCGATAGGCGGAAACGAACGCATTTTCCGCATTGTCGAGATAGCTCAAAAATCCCTGGTGATAGGGAAGGCCGGCACGCAGAATCGTACTGACAACCACCCGATCGTCGGGAATATGCATCAGGGCTGTGCCTAAAGGCGAAGTGACATTCCGCTGAATATACGAAAAATCTTTGCTGATTTCGTATGCCATGATTTCGCCGATGCGCTCAATATTCCGGCGAAAGCGCAAACGGTCTTTCTGTATATGAACATCCCTCAGTTCAGCTACAAACCGGTTCAGGATACTGTTGGATTTCCCAAGATGGACAATTTTCATGCTGTTTCTGTTATTCGGGCCGAAAGTAAATATATTTCACCCGGCAGGCAAACATTCCATTCTCTTTTTAATAGCTATCTATGGGGGAACCTCTATATTTGCGACAGTAATGAATAATCATTTTATGGTATGAAAACAAAACATGTAATTTTATTTAGCAGCATGATTCTTTTAAGCGCATGTCATCCCGGGACAAAAAGCAACTATCCCGTGGCGGAAAAAGACAATACGGTAGACACGTATTTTGGAACGGAAGTGCCCGACCCCTATCGCTGGCTTGAAAATGACACCTCGCAGGCTACGGCCGCCTGGGTAGAAGCCGAAAACAAAGTTACCGCAGCGTATATCTCGCAGATTCCTTTCAGGGACCGGCTGAAACAGCGGCTGACGGAGCTGACGGATTACGAGAAAATAGGTTCACCCTATAAAAAGAAAGGAAAGTACTACTTTTTTAAAAACGACGGACTGCAGAACCAGAGCGTCTTCTACGTGAAGGAATCCTTAGACGGAGAAGCCAGGGTACTGCTCGACCCGAATACACTCTCCGACGACGGCACCGTGGCGCTCAGCGGCGTATCCTTCTCGAACAGCGGAAAGTACCTGGCTTATACCATCTCCAGAAGCGGTTCGGACTGGCGGGAGATTTATGTGATAGACCTGGCCACCGGACGGCGCCTCGACGACCATATCCGATGGGCCAAGTTCAGCGGAGCAGCCTGGCAGGGAGACGGATTCTATTACAGCGCGTATGACGCTCCCGTGGAAGGAAAGGAATTTTCCAATGTAAACGAAAATCATAAGATTTATTACCACAAGCTGGGAACGCCCCAGTCGGAGGATGTGCTGACGTATCAGAACCCGAAGGAGCCGAAGCGCTTCTATACAGCCGATGTGAGCGAAGACGAACGCATCATGTTTATCACCGAATCCGGAGCCGGAAGCGGAAACAATCTTTTCATGAAGGAACTCTACAGGGACAATGCTCCGGTGACAGCCCTGACCGAAGATATGGAATACACCTACATCCCCCTGGAAGTGACCGGCGACCAAATATTCCTGCTCACCAATTACGGCGCACCGAAATACCGCATCATGACAGCCCGTACGGATTCACCCCAACTGAAGGACTGGAAAGAGCTGATACCCGAATCGGAAGCCGTTCTCGCCAATGCGCAGATGATAGGCGGGAAACTGATTCTGACCTACGAAAAAGACGCCTCCCATCATGCCTTCGTCTATACGCCGGACGGACAGAAGGAACACGAAATAACCCTCCCGACGCTTGGCTCCGTAAGTTTCAGCGGAAGCAAAGACGATAAGGAAACATTCTACGTCTTTACCTCGTTTACCTATCCGCCGACCATCTTCAAGTATGATATCGACACGAATGAATCGGCACTCTATCTGGCCCCGAAAGTAGCCTTCAACCCGGAAGAATACACCACCGAACAGGTGTTTTACACCAGTCGGGACGGAACGAAGATACCGATGTTCCTCACCTGCAAAAAAGGATTGCAGAAGAACGGCGCCAATCCCGTCCTGCTCTACGGCTACGGAGGATTCAACATCAGTCTGAACCCCGGCTTCTCCGTCTATCGCCTGGCTTTCATCGAAAAGGGCGGAATCTATGCCCAGGCTACCCTCCGGGGAGGAGGAGAATACGGCGAAGAATGGCATCAGGCGGGTACCAAACTGAACAAGCAGAACGTGTTCGACGACTTTATCGCCGCCGCCGAATACCTGATAGGCGAACAGTATACGTCCAAGGAAAAACTCGCCATCAACGGAGGGTCGAACGGAGGCCTGCTGGTGGGAGCCGTCGTCAATCAGCGCCCCGATCTGTTCAGGGTAGCCATCCCGCAGGTTGGAGTGATGGATATGCTCCGCTATCATACCTTCACGATCGGGTGGAACTGGGCGAGCGATTACGGTACCAGCGAAGACAGTCGCGAGATGTTCGACTACCTGCACGCCTACTCGCCCCTGCACAACATCCGAAACGACGGTACGCCCTATCCGGCCATCCTCGTCACTACTGCCGACCACGACGACCGCGTAGTGCCGGCCCATTCCTTCAAGTATGCCGCCACCCTGCAGGCTTCCGACACGGGAAGCGCCCCCAAACTGATACGTATCGAAACAAAAGCCGGCCACGGATCGGGCAAACCCGTCAGCAAGGTACTCGACGAGTACGCAGACATATTCTCCTTTGTGATGTACAATCTGGGAATGGACTTCTAAAAAACCCCTAAAGAGAAACTCCCTAAAGCGAGAACCAGTAGTTGAGTTTTACCATCAGGGCGTTGTTCGGCGTATAGCCGAACAGCGCCTTTGTATTTTTCCCGAACGACGGCACATACTCTCCGGCCGAACCCGAACGGCTTTGCCCCCATACCAGATACACAATGGAGTTGGGACGGTACTCCCACCTGGCCACCAGATTGAAGCGAAATTCGCGAAAACTGAAATCCGGATTGTCGAACTCATACCGGTCGCCGGAGGTTTCGGCCACTGCGTATCGGTTGTCCTGCGCACGGTAGCTCATTTCCCCGTCGCTCAGCAGGCGGAAACGCTTGCCGTACACCTTGTCCATCGTGCGGGTGGCACGTTTGAATTCGGTGTATTTGCCCGACGACAGAAAGGGATTGCCGTAGAACTGTACCGACAGATCCGGCGTAAGGCTGTAATCCACGCGCAGGGTAAGACCGGCCGTATGCTGCTTGAGCGCACTCATCAGATACACTTTTCCTCCCGTCTCCAGGTCTTGCTGCCCGGCATATTCCAGGCCTTTGTTCCAATACGAATAATCCAGCCGGGCCGTCAGCCCCATATTGGGTATCGGGCGATAGTTGGCCTCCAGCCAGGCAAACTGCGCATAGCGCTGACGGCCCAGCACGGTGCCGTGATAAGCCTTCAGCCATAAGCTCTTCGACTGGTCGCTGCCGATACTCATATCCGTTCCCCACCGGGGATTCAGCAGGACGGGCGTCCCGCCGCGAAGCATACCGCTCTCCACGGTACGCGGGTCGTAGAAACCGCAGAGGTAGAGATACCATTTGTTCCGGAAGTTCATATTCGATTCGAGGCCTGCCCGGCCGAAGGTACAGACGCCCCCGTAGTTCCAGAAGTAGCGGTAGAAGGCATACACATTGTAATCGCGCAGAATACCCTGCGGCGTATTCTCCACATACCCCGCGTATCCGTTGATCATCTTGTAGTCGGTACTCTCCAGGTAGCCGATATCGTTCAGGTCGAAACCGGGGCTTCCCCACTGGAAGATTTGCTGGAATACCAGTTTTTTGCCGCCGCCCCTTCCGATGTGGAGGCTTCCCGAAGTACCCTGCAGACTGGTGCGCGAACTGTCTACCGCCACGTGCGAAGCCCCCTCGCGCTGGAAGTAGTGTACCGGCGAACGCTGCAGGGCGGTCATGGCTTCCTTCGTGCCCTCCGCGCGGCTGTACTGCAGACTTCCCCGGACGAAGTATTCCCGCTTCCTGAAATACTGTTCAAAGTCGATACCCCCCGTATAGGCATTGCGCGTAAGCGCCGAAAGATGCGCATCGGACAGCGAGCGGTTCACCGCCGTCAGCATCCCGCCTATCACGGTATTCCCGTCGCGGATATCCTGCTGCACGCGGGCTACGGAGAAACTGGTGAACGGCTGGGCAGTCATCCGGTATTCGTCGCCTCCGCCTTCGGTAATCCGGGCGCTCTCGCGGGCGGTCAGACTGTTGAGCAAACCCAGCGACAGGCCGTTGCGGCTTTTCCCCGACACCTTGACGGCGCTGATGATATGCGTATGCTGCGGAACGGAACTGTACCGGCCTTCCGCCGCTTCCGGTTTCCAGGAAGGCGGAGCGCCTATCCGCCGCGAGTAGAACATGTTCTCGCCCCGCATGGAGAAAATATTCTTCCCTTCCAGAAAGAACGGACGCTTCTCGTCGTAATACGTTTCATAAGCCGTAAGGTTGATGGTGGAAGGATCGGCCTCCACCTGTCCGAAGTCGGGATTCAGCGTGAAGTCGAGCGTAAAATCACTCGAAAGACCCACTTTCCCGTCCAGCCCGGCGCCCCCTTTCCACCGAGCGCCGCCGGCATACGGATTGCCCGCCTCCTTTTCGGATAGCAGGTATTCCACCGAGGCGTAGGGCATCAGTTCCACCCGTCTCGATTTGGGAAGCCCCGATATGCCGTGCAGCCTGCCGAAAGAAAAGACCGCACCCCTGTTGTTTCGCGGAACCAGATGCAGATGGTCGTATTCCATCTTCCGGTCGATCACACGTATAGCGTGCATACCCCATTCCTGTTCCGTATTCTCGTTGGAATAGCGAAGCTGCGAAAGCGGGATACGGAATTCGGCGTACCATCCCTTCCCGTCCGTCGAAGTTTTCCCGTCCCACACCACATTCCAGGTATAATCATCGTTGCCGAAGTTCTGGCTCAGGAAGTCGCAACGCGTACCGCCGGCCGTCAGGACAAACGCAAAACCGGTACGCTTGTCGTCGTAACTGTCGAAAACGATAGCCACCGCATCCCCCTTCAACTGGTCGCGCGGAGCCGGCCACCGGTTAATCTTTTCCGGTTCGGAATCCAGCGCCCGGAAAGCCACATAGATGGAATGATTGTCGTAGAGTATTTTCAAACGGGTTTCCTCCGTTTCCGGAGCACCCTCATCCGGCTGTTGCTGCACAAACGTATCCGACCATACCCCCACATTCTCCCAGCAGTCATCGCCGAGGAGACCGTCTATTTCAGGCGCCGCTTCCGTACGGGCAGCCCGGTATATGCGCGAAAGAACACCGTCCGCCTCATCCTGAGCAGACAAAACAAAAGGAAACAAAACGACACACAAAAGAGAAAAAGCCGTTAAGGGTCTCATACTATAAACTTGTTTAATGAATAGTATCAGTAAATACGTTCCCCCGCCATCAAACGTTGCACGCCGGAGCACATCGCTTACCAATTATAAGCCTGTTTTGGAAGCAAAGTTGCTTATGTAACTTCTCCAAATACGCACCACCGGCGCCCCTTGCGTTACTGTGATGCGTGCTGCTTGAAAAATGATGGGGGATTCATTACCCATTCTTCCATTTTTTTATATACTGTTGTTAGAAAGAGAATGGGACAATGAGGTAATTAATCCGGCGTATGTATTATATCTGTTTGGCTACGGTGGTTGTTCTGTTTTGAAAATTAGATGGAAATTAGATTGAGTGTCTTTCGCTAGAAAAAGTTGACTCCCCAAAAGAGTTAAAGATGCAATTAAGAACGAAGAAACAGCGAGCGTATTTTAATGAAGTGATTAGATTGAATTGCGAGTATGGCTACGGAG
>JAISMW010000036.1 GCA_031276545.1 Tannerellaceae bacterium | reverse complement strand
GAATGAGTTTTGCTACAAATTCAATCGCAGATACTTTGGTGAGCAGCAGTTTGAGCGGGTGTTAGTGGCTTCGGTCACATACAAAAATGAATTTAGGTATCATATACGATAATCATTTTGATTATATCGGAGGAAATAAAATTTACCCACTGGGAAAATAAATTTATCCGGTGGGTAAATATATCGCTAACGCTTAACCCTTCGTTCGGGATAGAAGCCGGGCTTTACCGGGCGGCATCGAACGGGAAGCCGGCAGCCGTATCAAGGGGGGAAGACTGTTCCCCGAAGCACGGATATGCTTTTTGTTTTTCAAAGCATGACGGTATCTGAAAAAGAATCGTAAATTTGCATCTCAAATTTATAATTTAGAATTTTTAATGAATATGATAAAGATTACATTCCCGGATCAATCCGTGAGAGAGTATGCAGAAGGCACAACGGCGTTGCAGATTGCGGAAAGTATCAGTTCCCGGCTGGCACAGGAAGTGCTGGCTGCCGAGGTAAACGGGGAAATATGGGATTTGGGACGCCCCGTCCTTCAGGACTCGACCGTAAAACTGCTGAAGTGGGACGACGCCGAGGGCAAGCATGCCTACTGGCATTCGAGCGCTCACCTGATGGCCGAAGCCCTGCAAGCCCTGTATCCCGGCATCACATTCGGTATAGGGCCGGCTATCGAAAACGGCTTTTATTATGATGTAGATCCCGGTGAAGGCCAGACCATAAAGGAAAGTGATTTCCCGGCTATCGAAGCGAAAATGACGGAACTGATAGCCTGCAAGGAAGATATCGTACGCCGAAACATCACGAAGGACGATGCCCTGAAAATATTCGGAGACAGAGGCGAAGTATACAAAACCGAGCTGATTGGCGAATTGGAAGATGGAACCATTACTACGTATACACAGGGTGATTTTACGGACTTGTGCCGTGGCCCTCACCTGCCGAATACATCTTATATAAAAGCTGTCAAAATATTGAGCGTGGCCGGAGCATACTGGCGAGGCGACGAGAAACGGAAACAACTGGTACGTCTCTACGGCATTACGTTTCCCAAAAAGAAAATGCTGGACGATTACCTCGCCCTCCTCGAAGAAGCCCGGAAGCGCGACCACAGGAAGGTGGGGAAAGAACTGGAGCTGTTTGCCTTTTCGCAAGCAGTAGGAGCCGGACTCCCTTTATGGCTGCCACGCGGCACACAGTTGCGCCTCCGGCTGGAAGACTTTCTGAAGCGCATCCAGAAAAAGCACGGTTACCAGCAGGTGATGACGCCGCATATCGGCGGTAAGCAACTGTACATCACTTCCGGACACTACGAAAAGTACGGCAAGGATTCATTCCAGCCTATCCATACGCCGCAGGAAGGAGAGGAGTTTCTGCTGAAACCGATGAACTGCCCGCATCACTGCGAGATTTACAGGATAACGCCCCGTTCCTACAAGGACTTGCCCATTCGATTTGCCGAGTTCGGCACGGTGTATCGCTACGAGCAGAGTGGCGAATTGCACGGCTTGACACGTGTACGCGGTTTTACGCAGGACGACGCCCATCTCTTCTGCCGCCCCGACCAGTTGAAAGATGAGTTTCTGAAGGTGATGAATATCATCTTTGTTATTTTCAAGGCGCTTGACTTTGAAAATTTTGAAGCGCAGATATCCTTGCGTGATCCGGAAAACAGGCAAAAATATATCGGTTCGGACGAAAACTGGGAAAAGGCCGAGACAGCCATTGTGGAAGCCTGCCGTGAAGCCGGTTTACCAGCCAGAGTAGAATTGGGCGAAGCCGCTTTTTATGGCCCGAAACTCGACTTCATGGTGAAGGATGCTCTTGGACGCCGCTGGCAACTGGGTACCATTCAGGTAGATTATAATCTGCCGGAGCGTTTTGATCTGGAATATACAGGCGAAGACAATAAAAAACATCGTCCGGTGATGATACACCGTGCACCTTTCGGTTCGATGGAACGCTTCGTAGCCGTATTGATAGAACATACCGGCGGTAAATTTCCCTTATGGCTTACTCCCGACCAGGTAGCCGTGTTGCCGGTAAGCGAAAAGTACAACGACTATGCAAAGGGAATAGCCGCCCTGCTGGAAGAAAAGGATATACGTGTAGTAGTAGATGATCGCAACGAAAAGGTTGGACGCAAGATACGCGATAACGAGCTAAAACGCATCCCCTATATGCTTATTGTTGGAGAAAAAGAAGCTGAAAATGGAGAAGTTTCCGTAAGAAAACAGGGTGAAGGTGATAAAGGTTCCATGGAAATCACTACATTTGCAGCGCTTTTGCATGATGAGGTGGAGGAAATGATGAATCGTTGGCAAAAAAAATAAAGACAAATAATTACTTTAATACAATAGAAAGGGGCATAACTTTTAATCATTTTGAATGAAGAATGACAATCTGAAAGACCAGTACAGAATTAACGAGCGTATTCGCGTTCGGGAAGTTCGATTAGTAGGTGAAAATGTAGAACAGGGTGTTTACCCGATTTCAGAAGCGTTAAAAATAGCGGAAGATCAAGAGCTGGACTTGGTTGAAATCTCACCCAATGCCGTACCTCCCGTTTGTAGAATAACCGATTTTCAGAAATTTCTCTATCAACAAAAAAAACGTCAGAAAGAGCAGAAAGCAAAGTCTGTTAAAGTGGTAGTAAAGGAAATCCGCTTCGGCCCGCAAACCGACGACCACGATTACAACTTTAAGTTGAAACATGCCAAAGTCTTTTTGGAAGAAGGCTCCAAAGTGAAGGCTTACGTCTTTTTCAGAGGCCGTTCCATTCTGTTCAAAGAACAGGGAGAAGTGTTGCTCCTTCGTTTTGCGAATGATTTGGAAGATTATGGAAAGGTAGAACAAATGCCCCTTTTGGAAGGAAAACGCATGATAATCATGCTTGCACCCAAAAAAGGCGGAGGAGGAGGCAGCAACAGCAGCAGTACAATCACAGTTACGAATAGCAGCCATACAGCTCCGGTACCTAAGCCCCCTGTAATTCCTCCTAAGCCCCCAGTGAAAAAGGTGATTATACTACCCAGACCTCAGGCAAAACCTGGAGGTGAAAACACTGAAAATAAAGAATAAACATCCTGAAAACAGGAACATATACATTAATAATTTAAATAATAAAATTTAGAACATGCCTAAGATGAAGACTAATTCCGGTGCCAAAAAGAGGTTCGCCCTTACCGGAACAGGTAAAATCAAGAGAAAACATGCTTTTAAAAGTCATATTCTGACGAAGAAGACGAAAAAGCAAAAAAAGAACCTCACTCACACCGGCCTGGTAGCCCGTGAGAATGTAAGAAGTGTGAAAGAATTATTGTGTTTGAAGTAATGAACGGGAGGATGAAATTATGCCAAGATCAGTAAATCATGTTGCTTCGAGAGCAAAAAGAAAGCGAATTTTAAAACTTACGAGAGGTTATTACGGCGCTCGTAAAAATGTGTGGACAGTAGCCAAAAACACATGGGAAAAAGGGTTGACGTATGCTTTTCGTGACCGTCGTACCAAGAAACGCAATTTCCGTGCCTTATGGATACAGCGTATCAATGCCGCCGCAAGGCTGGAAGGCTTATCATATTCCCGTCTGATGGGAGCCTTACATACCAAAGGTATAGAGATTAACCGGAAAGTGCTGGCCGATTTGGCGATGAATCACCCGGAAGCATTCAAGGCTATTGTAGATAAAGTAAAGTAAAGTTGCGCAAAATTAAGAGTTTTTTTATCTTTTATTTGGAAGATAAAAACCTTATCAATATATTTGTGACGCAATACTGACAAGGCTTAAAGAGTTAAGCCGCATTGGTCGATTGGGAAACTCATCAGTTAGAAAATAATTCCGAGACATCGCTCTTGTCGTTGATGGCGGGCCGCAACCTTCGGGTATGCTTCGCACAGCGGATTACAAAGACGTCAAAGCACTCAAATCCTGTCATTCGGAGTTTGTTCATATCTAACAATGCGGCTTTTTTCATGCATATATAAAGGGAACTGTTCCAACGGTTCCCTTTATTCCGTTATAGAGGAGTGCCCGACGCTCTCTCTAAAATCTTTGGGCAATACGCCGAACTGTTTCTGAAAACATTTTGAAAAGTAGGAGGGGCTGGTAAAGCCTACGCGATAACAAATCTCATTGACACGGTATTCATGGCGCAGCAGCAGTTCTGCCGCTTTTTTCAGACGGATGAGCCTAATCAGGTCGTTGGGCGTCATATCCGTCTGTTTCCTGATTTTGGTGAACAGGGCCGAACGGCTGACGCATAGCTGACCGGCTAAGGTGTCAATCGTGAAATTAATATTCGAGATGTTTTTTTCGATAATCTCATTCATGCCGGACAGGAATAATTCGTCGGCCTTATTCCCCGCTATGCTGTTCAGGGGAATGAAAGGCATTTCGGAGAACTTCCGGCGCAAAGCCCGGCGGGAAGCAAGCAAACATTCTATCTGAGCCTTCAGCACCTGAGGCGAAAATGGCTTCTCCACATAAATATCGGCGCCCGCCTTTATGCCGGCCACCTTGGATTCGTTGTCGGTTTTAGCCGTCAGGAGAATGATGGGGATGTGGCTGCACAGGATATTCTTCCGTACTTCCTGTGTGAAGGAAATCCCGTCCATAACAGGCATCATCACATCGCTGATGATCAGGTCTACGGTCTTCTGCCTTAGCCATTCGAGACCTTCTTTTCCATGCTTTGCCGGCAGGATCACGTATTCCTGTTCGAATGTCCGCTGCAAAAATGCACGCATCTCGCTGTTGTCTTCCACTATCAGCAGGATGGGACGATTCGGATTCCCGTCTCTTTCCGGAACAGTGGAGGCCTCCTGTGATACGGGGTCTTTTTCGGGCAGCACTTCCTTCACCGTGCGGTCGAGCAGGCCGGCGGCACAGGCTTTTGCCTGATCGGGGCAGACGGGAAGCGTTACCGTAAAGACGGAGCCTCTCTCCGGCTCGCTCTCCACTTCTACCATGCCCTGATGCGCGTCCACCAGGAGCTTCACCAGCGACAGACCGATACCCGTACCGCCGAGGTGATGGTCGACCCGGTAAAAGGGCACAAAGATCTTCTTCTGTTCTTTCTCCGGTATGCCGCATCCGTCGTCTTCCACCTTGATATACAGGTAATGATTCTCGATGCAGGCCGACAGGCTCATCTTCGTCCGTGCATGTTTCAGGGCGTTGGAGAGCAGGTTGCTGATAATTTTGGTGAGCGCCTCGGCATCCACCGTAGCCTGTATGGAGGGGTCGGATACGTGCAGCTCGAACGTGATGCCGTTCTGTTCGACCAGGGGATTGAAGCGCTGATGGATGCTGCAAAGCAGGTCGTAGACGGGAATGCAGGCAAGCTGAACCGTAAACGCCCCCTGTTCCGCCTTCTGAAAGTCGAGCAACTGATTCACCAGGGTATACAGACGGCGACTGTTGCGCTCCACCGTCCGAAGGGCGTTTCCGACGCTATCCGGCAGCGAACCGCTGTTCTCCATGATTTTCTCCAGCGGGCCTATAATGAGAGACAGCGGAGTACGTATCTCGTGTGCAATGAACGTAAAGAACTTCATCCGGGCTTCGTGGATTTCCTTTTCTTTCTCCACGTGCAGTTGCTGCATTTTCTGCCGGTGCCTGCGCTCGATGCGTTTCCGGTTCGTATGGAGAAGAAAGGCCGCAGCGCCCAGGACAATCGAAAGGTAAAGGAGGTAGGCCCACAGACTGCGCCAGAAGGGAGGCTGAACCACAATCGAAAGCGAGGCTCCTTCGGAATTCCATACGCCGTCGCCGTTCGAGGCTATCACGCGGAAAAGGTACCGGCCGGCCGGAAGGTTGGTGTACGTGGCCTTCCGCTGATTCTGCACCCGGTTCCAGTCTTTGTCGAAACCCTCCAGCCTGTACATGTACTGGTTCTTCGAGGGCATGCTGTAGCTGAGGGAGGCAAATTCGAGGCTGAACATATTCTGCCTGCTGGAAAGGACAATCCCGTCCGTATACATAATCGAGCGGTGCAGCACACCGCCGGAACGGATGGATTCGTCCCTGTTGAACAGTTGCAGGTTCGTGATGTACACAGGCGGTACATACCGGCTATGGGTAATGGAACGGGGGTCGATTGCATTGAAACCGTTCACCGTCCCCAGGCACATCTTCCCCGACGAGGCCTGCAGGGCGGCATTCGGCATAAACTGGTCGCTTTGCAGCCCGTCGTTTTGCGTCAGGATGCGGCACGAACGGTCATCCGGCAAGTAGCGCACCAGGCCGTGGGTAGTGGCCAGCCAGAGATAGGAACTGTCTTCCACGATGCTGCATATATAGGACGAAGGCGTCTGAAGGGGTATATGCACGAAACCGGCCGAGTCCCCCCCGTAGGTGCAAAGTCCCCGGTCGGTGCCTATCCAGAGCCGGTCGTTTCGGTCGAGGCAGAGGCAGTTCACCTCGTTGCTGGGGAGCGAAGCCCCGCTGTTTTCCCCCTGCCGGTAATGCGTCCATTGCCGGGTGTCGAGCGAATAGCGGTAAAGCCCTCCCCCGCCGGTGGCAAACCATACGTTCCGCCGGCCGTCGTCCAGGATGTCCGCCACGGTGTAGCCGGTATGCTTCATGCGGATGAAGCGGTCGTTTTCGCGGTCGTACCAAAGCAGTCCGAGCATTGTGCCGATCCACAGATGCCCGTCCACATCCCTGTGTATGGAATAGATGCTGCTGTTGTCCAGCGAATGTACGTCGTTCGTGTCGTGGCCGTACCATTTGAACCGCCCGGTGTTCAGGTCGAGCACGTTCAGCCCGCCGGTATAGGTGCCGATCCACAGGCTGCGGCCTTCAAGGTAGAGTGCGTGGATGTTGTGGTAAGACAGTCCCTTCCTCCCTCCCTGCGACGGCATATAGCGGGTGAACGTCCCGGTTTGCGTATCCAGACAGCTCAGTCCCCCGTCGTCGGAGCCTATCCAGACATTGCCCCCGACCGTATCTTCGCAAAAGCAACTGATGATATTTCCCCCCACGGAATTGGCATGGGGAGAATGTGCGTATCCTTCTATATCTCCTTTCCGGGGAGGCGCATAATGGACGCCTCCGTAATAGGTGCCGATCCACAGGCCGCCCTCCCGGTCGCGGAAAATGGGGTAAATAAATTTGTCCGACAGCCCTCCGGCACGCTGCCGGTCGGCCGCAATCGGCGTACCGTCGCCGGTAGAGGTATCAAAGTGGTGCAGGCCGTCGTCCGAACCCACCAGCAGGCTGCCCTCTTCGTAAGCCAGCAGGGAATGAATATGGTTCGCTCCGGAATTATTGCCGGGAACAAGGTATCGCTCCACCCTCCCCGTCGGTTTATGCAGGCGATACAGCCCGTCGGTCCAGGAACCCAGCCAGAGGTAGCCGTCCGTCTCAGCCATGGCATATACGTTGGAAAGCTCCGGAGCCTCCCCCGTCCGGTACGGGCCGAAGCGGTCGGAACCAGGCGCACGATAGTTGACGGCAGCGCCCGTCTGCCGTGAAAAAGCCCAAATGGCGCCGTCGTCTTCGATATACAGGAAGCAAATCTGATTGCTCGACAGCCTGTACCGGACATCCTCCGCCCCCTCCTCATACTGCCTCAGCGTATGCGTGCCGGCATGATAGGCAAAGACCCCCTGTACGAGCGAAGCAATCCAGATATTTCCCTCCGCATCTTCGGAAATGGACGTAATATGCGTATGAATACGCACCCCCTTCTCCGTCTGCACCTCCAGCGGGCGAAACTGTTCACGTTCGGGAACATACAGGTAAACACCGTCGGAGGTACCCGCCCACAGCCTTCCGCTGCGATCCCTGTACAGCGAGTAGATATAATTGCACCCCGGTCCGGCAGAATCCCCCGGCTCCCGGTAGAACGGTTTAAACGTATAACCGTCGAAGCGGTACAGCCCGTTGTCGGTACCGAACCAGAGGAAGCCCCTGTCATCCTCGGCGATAGCACGCACCGAATTAGACCCCAGTCCGTGAGACACCCCGTAATGCACAAAGCGAAACGTATCCGCTCCGGCCCCCGCGCAGGCGAAGAACCATAAGAAGCAAACAAGCGAATATACAGGCAAGCCTTCCTTTCTTTTCATCGGTAACTTTCGTATCGGATTGCGGCAAAGATATTCATTCCCTGCATACTGCCCACCTTTTTACCCGGCAAAAAACAGTTTATAGTGAACAGTGAACAGTGAACAGTGAACAGTGAATAGTGAATAACGAATAGTGAACAGTGAAGAAATAATAGTGAAGAACTATTCACTATTCACTATTCACTATAAAAAAACCGTTTTCTCTTCCTCAAAGGGGATATGTTTGAGGGAGTTCTTCAGCTCTATGCCCGGAACGAATACTACGCGTACTCCTTTGATGTGGTTTGTCGTAAAGGACTGGTCTTCTTCCACTCCTTCGCTCTGGATGGAAAGACGCATGGTGCCCAAATCGCCCAACTGTACGCTCATGCCGAGGCGAAGGAAGGCGGGCAGCGCTTCCAGGAAATTCGTCAGCGTACTCTCTACATCTCCCCGAGTGAGCGAGGAACGTGCGGCTATCTGTGCGGAAAAATCCTTCACGGTCATCTTGCCGGGATTTATTGGTACGGCAAACTGGATTTTCTTGCCCTCCGGACGGGAGGGATTCACTCTTTTTTGAACTTTAAACTTCATGCGGTTCTGTTTTTAATGCTTGTTTTATAATTTTTATCGCCTATGATTTATTCTTCCTACTGAGGAAGATTTATTTGCTTCTACAGAGATCTGAATTTTCCAGTACTGGAAAATTTATTTTCCAGTACTGAGAAATTTATTTTCCAGTACTGGAAAATTTTCTTCCCCGTACGGGTAATTTTTATTCCACGGGAAGAAGCCATGCAAACTTAGATAAAAATCTGCGATTTATAAGCGTGTCTCATAAAAGAATACCTTCATTTGGCAAGATCAAGACCACTTCTTGTTTCAAAGCCGTGATACGCAAGCTCGGAGCTTAA
>JAISMW010000075.1 GCA_031276545.1 Tannerellaceae bacterium | reverse complement strand
GTTTGACAATTACAGGAGACTGTGTCGAAACTATGAATTTACATTTGATTCGGCGGAGGAAATGGTCAAAATAGCATCTATAAGATTATTGCTGAATAAAATTTAAACAGGCTCTAAGATATTTAATAAAAATATCCCATTCCGCTTTCCGTTTTTTTGCATTGGCGTCACGTATCTGCTTCCATTCTTTACTGTTACTAACGGGATATCCATCCGACAAATAGAACTTATCATCATACCATGTTAATGTCAAGTCATGGTATGGAATGCTACTCAACGGACTCACGCAATTAGCTTCAAATAACAATTTTTCTCCAAGATAAAACGGTATATGGAAGCCATCTGTGACGCCAAACCAAATTCCAATACGCCCATCATGGATGTCCTGCACCGTAAAACCGGTAAAAATGATTTCCCCTGTTGAAAGATTGTACGATTTAATATCATCTACCGTAATAGCACTTATTATTTCGTCCGGAACTTTTTGGACACTGTCCATATTTTTTGATTTTTTCATGAAAGATTTCGCGTCGCGAATCGCATGGCAGGTGAAAAAAATCTCTTATACGGTCTCTAAACGGCCACTGTGCGCTCTTTCTGAGATTCAAACCGACTCATTCGGGGTGTAAAACACTAGGGTTAAACCGGTTTTTATGACGCAAAATCTTTTTTTTCCAAAAGTACAGTTTTCCCGGCACGCATCACCAGTGAAACGCCATCGCCATCCCATCCGCGTTACTCTTAGTACGTGCTGCATGGAAATGATGGGGGACTCATTGCCTCATTCTTCCACATCCTGTGGTATCTATTCTCCAAACAGTTTGCCACGGAAAGAGAGAAACTTGCTACCTTTGCCATCCTGTATGAAGGCAAAAATCAGATATATTCTATGGATACTAAAATAGCTGTTTCGGGAGAGTTGGGTAGCGGTAAGACTGTATTGAGCAACAGGCTGTCGTCCGTATTGGGATGGGAGATTGTCTCCGTGGGCAAAATACAGCGCAGGCTGGCCGAAAGGTACGGGATGAGCACCCTGGAATTTAACCGCTACATGGAATCGCATCCGGAACTCGACGAGGAGTGCGACCGCATGGTTTCGATGTACGGAAAGGAAGAGCGTCCGCTTATTCTGGATTCAAGAATGGCCTGGCATTTCGTGCCGGATTCCTTCAAGGTGCATCTGCTGGCTAACAGCTACGTGGCGGCAGAGCGAATCTTACGCGACCGTGTCCGGAAGAACGAGGCGTACAGCCACGTCGAAGAGGCAAGAAGGCGCCTTATTGAACGCAAGCAGAGCGAAACGCAGCGGTTCGGACAGCAATACGGCGTGGATATAGACGATTTCGGCAACTACGACTTGGTGGTCGACACCTCCTTCGCCCTCCCGGAGACGGTGTTCGGCAAAGTAATCGAAGCTCTGGACAGATGGAGGCGCGGGGAGCCTTTCGGGCATCTGTTCTTCTCTCCCCGTTCGCTCGTCCCGCTGCCGCAGGTTCCGCCGCCTCATGCCCGTCCTGTCCTGGTGACGGAGGATGCCCGGCAGGGTTGTTTCCTGTACGACGGCCACCGGGAGCCGGACGCTTCCCCCGAGGGTTCGTCCGAACTGGTCGCCTGCAGGATGGGGTAGAAAACGGGCTGCTTTCATTGCCACTTAAATAAATGCAATATCATGAATCTCTTAAAGAAATTTCCGCGTACGTTCTGGATAGGCAATACGCTCGAACTGTTCGAGCGATGGGCCTGGTATGGTTTTTTTATGCTGTTTGCCAATTATCTGACCGGTTCGTCGGATATGGGCGGGCTGGAGTTTTCCCAAAGTCAGAAAGGCTTGCTGATGGGGGTGGGGACGGGCATCCTCTACTTTCTTCCCGTGCTGACGGGGGCTATTGCCGACCGCTACGGGTATAAGCGGGTGCTGTTCCTTTCCTTTCTGGTCTATGCGTCGGCCTTTGTGCTGCTGCCGCTTTTTTCGTCGTTTACGGGTGTCTTCCTGATGTACCTGTACCTGGCGGTGGGGGCGGCGCTGTTCAAGCCCATCATACAGGCTACGGTGGCGAAGACTACCACGGCGGAGACCTCGTCCATCGGCTTCGGTATTTTTTATATGATTGTGAATATAGGCTCTTTCTTCGGCCCGATGGTGACGATGCTGTTCAAGTCTTCTTCCTCTCACCTTGTCTTTTATATCTCGGCGGGGATTATTTCGCTGAATTTTCTGCTGCTTCCTTTTTACCGGGAACCGGGGCGAAGCGAAAGCCGGGGGCAGGAGGGAGAGTCGCTGCTGAGCGCCTTCGGCGGGATTTTCCGACGTATGGGCGCCATTCTGAGGGACACCCGGTTTATGGTGTTCCTGCTGATCGTGGCTGCTTTCTGGGCGATGTACCATCAGTTGTTCTTCACCCTGCCGGTTTTTGTGTCGCAATGGGTGGATACGTCGACGCTCTACGACTTCTTCCATCTCCGCCTGCCTTTCATTACGGCTCACTACAGTCCGTCGCCCGGAGTGATGGAGGCGGAGTTTGTGACCAATATGGATGCTCTTTACATCATCCTGTTTCAGGTGTTGGTGTCCGGTCTGATTATGAAGCTGAAGCCGCTGCGTTCGATGACGGGCGGCTTTCTGGTATGCTCCATCGGGATGGCGCTGACGTTTGTTTCGCAGAACGTGCTCTTCACGCTGCTTGCCTTGCTGGTATTCGGGCTGGGGGAGATGGCCGGTTCGCCCAAGATTCAGGAATACATCGGGCGTATAGCTCCGCCGGATCGGAAGGCGCTGTATATGGGCTATTCGTTTATTCCGATGTTTATCGGCAACCTGCTGGCGGGTGTTATCTCCGGGAATGTCTATCAGTCGATGTCGGACAAGGTGAGCATCACCGAAACCTTTGCCGCCTCCAGGGGATTGCAGATACCGGAAGGGCTGTCTACGGGCGCTTATTTCGAGGAGGTAGCCCGTCAGGTGAATCTCTCGCCCCCGGAACTTACGCGTCTGCTGTGGGACAGCTTCGAGCCTTCGCGTATCTGGATGGTCTTGCTGGCGGTGGGTTTGCTGGCTGCCGGCTGCCTGTTTGTATACGACAGGTTTATTTCGAAAGAAGGTCGTTGATGTCCTTTATATACCCCAGTATTTCCTCCCTTCCTTCCTTCTTTTCGGAGGAAGAGAGGAAGACGGGCGGGAGTTCCTCCCAGGATTCCAGCAGTTTGTCCCGATAGGCCTTGATGTTTTCCTGCAGGCGTCCGCGTCCGAGCTTGTCCGTCTTGGTAAAAATGAGGGCGAAGGGGATGCCGTTTTCGCCCAGCCATTCCATAAATTCGAGGTCTATCTTCTGCGGCGCGTGCCGACAGTCCAGCAGCACGAAGAGGCAGGAGAGTTGTTCGCGTTCCAGGATATAGTCTTCTATGATGCGTTGCATGAGTTCGCGTCCTTCCTTTCCCCGCTGTGCATAGCCGTATCCCGGCAGGTCTACCAGAAACCAGGATCCGTTGATGAGGAAGTGATTGATCAATTGGGTCTTCCCCGGCTTCTGTGAAGTCATTGCCAGCCCTTTCTTGCGGGTCAGCATATTGATGAGGGAGGATTTGCCCACATTGCTTCGCCCTATGAAGGCGTATTCCGGCAGATTGCTTTCGGGGCATTTCCGCACGTCGGTATTGCTGACGGTAAATTCAGCGCTTTTTATTTCCATGATTCATTTCTATTTTTAATGTGAGTTCGATAGCGGTATTCATAGTTCATCTCTTGACATCAGTTCTCCGAGAACGTCCAATTTTTCCTTGATTTCGTCGCTGCCGGGCAATAGTTTGCGATAGCTTTCGGGCAAGTGCGAGCTTGTAGTATAGGTCGCTACTCCGATGGGCAGCGTACTTGTTTTGAGCGAATATTCTACGACTGTCCTGTTCTTTTCCCTGCAAATAATGATGCCGATGGCATCATTTTCGTTCGGCAGTTTCACCCGGTCGTTCAGCAGCGACAGATAGAACTCCATTTTGCCTTTATATTCGGGCTGAAACTCGCCGATTTTCAGCTCCACCGCCACCAGCGACTGTAGCCGGCGATGAAAGAGCAACAGGTCTATAAAATATTCATTGTCGTCTATTTGTATCCGAAACTGATTTGCGACAAACGTGAACTGTCCACCCATTTCCAGCAAAAACTTCCGGATGTTGTTCACCAAAGCATTTTCGAGTTCGCTTTCGGAATGTTCGCCGGCAAGGTTCAGAAAGTCGAAAACATATTCGTCCTTTACGGCTAATACGGCCTGTTGTCTGATGTTATCGGGCAGCGTTTCGTCAAAATTGGTTTGGTTGAGCAGGTATCTTTCGTAGGTTTTGTTGGCAATCTGATGAATGAGAACATCCTTTGTCCAGCCGAATCTTTTTGTTGCCTGAATATAAAACTGCCGTTCAAGGTTGTCTTTGCACTTCTTGAGAATGCTTATATGTTTCGACCAGCTTATTTCTCGTACCAATGGTACGAGATTTTCAGCCGCGTGATATTCCGTATAAAACTGTGCCATTAACCACAAATTCCCTGCCGAAAAGCCGCCAATGCCGGGAAACTCCGCCTGCAATTCTTTCGCTAAAGTCGGCACAATGGCTTTGCCCCAGTTTTCGCTTTGTTTTTCGGCAATGGACTTGCCAAGCTCCCAATAAAGGTTGATTAACTCCACATTCACCGCCTTCATTGCCGCGTACTGCGCCTGACGGATTTTCTGTTTTACTTCGGCGATGAAATCTGCCTGCTTCTTTTTTAAAGCGTTCATATTGTTTTGTGCATTGTCTTTATTTAACTGTATTTCGGGATGCGAACCAGAGTCCTGCAAACGTGAGGCCTCCGTTGATCATCAGCATTTCGTAGCTGAAGGTGTATCCGGCGTAGCGCCGGGCCAGATACCCGGCGGCAAGGCATATCAGGGGGGAGGCCAGGCAGATGAAGGGAACCAGGGCGTCGCGGGGTTGCTTTTTGGTAAACAGTCCGAATGCAAACAGTCCCAGCAGGGGGCCGTAGGTGTAGGAGGCTATCAGGTAGATGGCGTCGATCACGCTCCGGCTGTTCAGCGCTTTGAACAGCAGGATGATGAGGGCGAACAGGACGGACATCAGCAGGTGTACCCTCCGGCGGATGCGCTGCGCTTCTGCGGCTTCTTTCTTTTCTACGCCCAGGATGTCTACGCAGAAAGAGGTGGTGAGCGCCGTCAGCGCCGAGTCGGCACTGCTGAAGGCGGCGGCGATGATGCCGATGGTGAAAAATATCAGGATGGAGTCTCCCAGCAGGCCGGAGGTGCAGAAGAAGGGCAGGAGGTCGTCGCCTTGCAGGTTTTCCGGCAGGGGGATATGCTTAGAGGATGCCAGTATCAGCAGCAGGGCGCCGAGGGAGAGGAAGAGGAAGTTCACCGGAGCGAAGGCGAAGCCGTAGGTATACATGTTCTTTTGGGCGTCTTTCAGGCTTTTGCAGGAGAGATTCTTCTGCATCATGTCCTGGTCGAGGCCGGTCATGACGATGGTGATGAATATCCCGCTGAAAAACTGCTTGGCGAAGTGCTGCGTGCTGTGCCAGTCGTCAAACTCGAAGATACGGAAATAGGAGCTCTCCGTCAGCCTGTGCACCATGTCCGGAACGTCGGCGCCCATCTTGTTCTTCACTTCCCAGATGATGATGGCCAGCATGGAGATGAAGCAGATGCACTGCAGGGTGTCCGTCCAGACAATGGTTCGGACGCCTCCCCGGAAGGTATAAAGCCATACCAGCGCGATGCTGATGAGCACCGTCGCTCCGAAGGGCACATTCCAGGCGCCGAACACGTAGGTTTGCAGGATCAGCGTCACCAGATAAAGGCGTGCGGCCGCTCCCGTGATTTTGGACAGCAGGAAGAAGGAGGCGCCCGTCCGGTAGGCCCTTCTTCCGATACGCTCCTCCAGATAGGCGTAGATGGAGGTAAGCCGGAGCCGGTAGTAAAGCGGGAGCAGCACTTTTGCGATCAGAATATAACCGACGAAGAATCCAAAGACCGTCTGCATATACGTCATGTCGATGCTGCCCACCAGGCCGGGCACCGAGACGAAGGTGACGCCCGACAGCGAAGTTCCTATCATGGCGATGGACACAATGTACCAGGGCGACCGGCGGTTCCCCAGAAAGAAGGCCTCGTTGCCGCTGTTTTTACGTCCGGTGAAGTACGAAATCAGCAGCAGGAGGCCGAAGTAGGCTGCTATGATAAAGAGGATGAGGGCTCCGTTCATGGTTCGCTTTTATAGTTTTGAGGGGCAAAGGTAACAACAAAGCCTCTTTATTTCCAACTGCCTCCGGAAGAAGGTCAGGGCAAACGCATTAAAAAAACAAACCCGTTCCTGCCCTGCCGGTGTAATCCCGAAGCCATTCTATGCCCTCTCGGAGCTTATGTGGGGACACCCGGAGCAGTTGTGGGGACACCCGGAGCACTTGTGGGGACACCCGGAGCACTTGTGTGGACACCCGGAGCACTTGTGGGGACACCCGGAGCAAATGTGGGGACACCCGAAGCACTTGTGGGGACACCCGGAGCAATTGTGGGGACACCCGGAGCCTATGTATAGCCCCTGTAACCGTGGGTAAAATGAGACGTTACTATATATTCTTCCACACTCCACCGTTTTTTGTAAAGTGTTTGGAAATCGTCGGCGGAAA
>JAISMW010000039.1 GCA_031276545.1 Tannerellaceae bacterium | reverse complement strand
TTTATTGGTCAAAAGAGCAAGTTCGTGCTCCGGATTAATCAAATCCGCCAATCGGGTGCGAAACAGTTCGCGATGGTCATCCACAGATAATTTTCCTAACATAATTGTCCGGTTTTTATACGACAAAGTTACAAGAACCGGCTGAAAAGACCCATCTTTTTTACAACTATGTTATTGATATTCAATGAAATGATTACTTAATAAGGACTGACTATTGAAGACGAACTGACCAAAAACATAACCAAATTTTTGCTCGAACTCGGCAAAGGATTTGCCTTCCTCGGACGGCAGTACAAAATAGAAATCGGGGAAACCGATTATTTCCTCGACATGCTTTTTTACCATCTGGCATTACGCTGTTACGCCGTGATAGAACTGAAAGCAGGAAAATTCAAACCCGAATACGCCGGTAAACCGAATTATTATCTGTCGACGGCGGACACGCTGCTGCGAAAAGCGAACGACAATCCCAGCATCGGTATTCTGCTGTGCAAAAAGAAAAATAAGATTGATGTCGAATATGCCCTCCGGGACATCAACAAGCCGATGGGCGTCAGCGAAATGCAGTGATACAAAAAAAGAAAAGGAAGCAACCTCTTCCGGATTATTTGAAACAGCATAACCGGACGGTGGAATACATAAATAAACATGGCTCGGAAGAGTGGAAAAAACGAACTGGCTACCATCGGCGAAGTCTGAACGGAGTGGTGATGTTCCGGTACAAAACAGTTTTCGGTGGAGAACTGGATGCTCGAACATTTGAAAATCAAAAAACAGAAATCAGTCTCAAATGTGTAACCCTGAATAAATTTAGAGGGACAGGTATGCCCGTTGATTACAAAGCTGGTTGATTTTTTATACAGCGGCAGTAAAGAATAATCCTGTCTTGACTGCCGTTGCAACAAAGTCATTTCCAAATACAAAAATACATCCAATAAGCCATTTTTTATTCTACTGTTGAAACAAAGTCACGCTCAACGCTACTGTTTCCAGAAGCCGGGCAGGAAGATGGTCAGTACTGTAAATATTTCCAGGCGACCGGCCATCATCAGGAAGGAAAGCGTCCATTTGGAGAGTTCCGGCATACCGGCGTAATTGCCGGCAGGGCCTTGCATGCCCAGGCCGGGGCCGATATTGCTGATGGCCGAAATCGTGGCGCCTATCGACTCGTCGAAGGTGGCGCCGTCGAAGCTCAATATCAGGCAGCCGGCCATAATAAGGGACAGGTATACGAAGGTGAAGGCCTGGCAGCGGTATACGTTGTCGGGCGATACTACGTGGCTGTTCATGCGCACCGGAAGCACGGCGTTCGGGTGCATCTGCTTCAGGAATACGTTCGACAGGTTTTTGTGGATAATGACAAAACGTCCTACTTTCAGCCCGCCGCTGGTGGAGCCGGTACAGCCTCCTATGAACATCAGCATGAGCGACATAAACCAGAAGAAAGAACCCCAGGGCAGATAGTCGACCGTCATAAATCCGCTGGATGAGATGAGGGATACGACGTGGAACAGGGACAGGCGGAACGCTTCCTCGAGGCCGGACACCCATCCGTTCGACAGAATCCAGACTGCTGTGATTCCCACGCAAAGCAGGATGATGAAGAAGAACCAGCGCAGTTCCTCGTCGTATAACAGCTTCCTGATGTTGCCTTTCAGAAAGAAATAGAGCAGCGTCATGCTGACTGAACCCACAAACATGAAGAGCGTCATGATGTATTCCACGTATGCCGAATGCCAGAAGCCTGCGCTTGCGTTCTTGGTGGAATAGCCGCCGGTGGAAACCGTGGTCAGCGCGTGATTCACTGCATCGAACAGATCCATAGGCCCCGCCCACAGCAGGAGGGTGAGCAGAAGGGTGAGCAGCAGATAGATGCCCGAAAAGCGCTTGGCCACCTGCGTAACCCTCGGACGGAAACGCTCGTGGGAGATGCCCGTTCCGGTGGTCTCGGCTTCGAACATCTGCGAGGCGCCTCCTCCAAAGAGCGGCAGGAGCGCTACGGTGAAGACCACCACGCCTATCCCTCCCTGCCATTGCGTGAGGCTGCGCCAGAAGAGGATGCCGCGGGGCAGCGCCTCAATGTCGGACAGGATGCTGGCGCCCGTAGTGGTGAAGCCCGACATCGTCTCGAAGTAAGCGTCGGTAACATTATTGATGTAGCCGCCCAGGTAGAAGGGGCACATGCCGAAGAGCGAGAGCAGCGTCCACGTAAGGGCTACGACCAGCATTCCCTCGCGGTGGCCTGCTGTCTGTTCGCCGGCCCGCCGGCCTGTCAGGTAGAACAGCAGTCCGGCAGCAAACAGAATCGCGCAGGAGAGCAGCAGCGGATACAGGTCGTCGCCGCCATAGAGGAAGGCCACTCCGGCGGCCGGGAGCATGAAGACGGTTTCCAGCAGGAACATGGTTCCCAGCATCTTTATGATAAAACGGATATTCAGCATCGGGACGAGGAATCAGTTAAAAAGGTCTTCGAGTTTGCGCATCGCCGTATCCATGCAGAATACGATGACTTGGTCGCCGGCCTGTATGTGGGTGTCTCCCTTGACGATCACCGGCTGCCCGCCGCGTATCAGTCCGCCGAGCGTCAGGTCGTCGGGCAGGTGAAGGTCTTTCACCGGCTTGCGGGTAATCCGGGAGTCGGGGCGCGCGGTCAGTTCCGCCACATTGGCATTGGCAAAAGCCAGAATCTTTACGTTGGAAACGTCGCCGTCGAGCAGGAACTGGTAGATATGTCCGGCTGCAATGAGCTTCTTGTTGATTACGGTGCCTATATCCATCGTTTCGGCCAGGGGGATATAGTCCAGGTTTTCTACCTCGGAGATGGTTTTGGTCACGCCGAAGCGTTTGGCCGTCAGGCAGGCCAGGATGTTGGTGCTTTCGTTCTCCGTCAGGGCTACAAAGGCTTGGGCGTCCTTGATGCCTTCCTGTACCAGCAGGTCCATGTCGCGTCCGTCTCCATGAATGGTGAGCACGTTGCCCGGTGTTACTTCGGCGATGCGGTGGCTTTTCTCCCTGTCTTTTTCTATCAGCTTCACCCGGATATGCCCCGGCAGGAGTTGGCAGGTGCGGAGGGCGATGCGGCTGGCTCCCATGATGAATACTTTCCTGACGTCCACATGAATTTTTCCGGCGTGCTGCTGCACGTCGTTCACGTGTTCTTTGGTGGTGGTGAAAAAGAGGATATCGCCCGCTTCAATCCGGCTGTTCCTGTTGGGGATGTGCAATTCGTTCTCGTGCTTGATGGCTACGATGTGGTAGAGTTTGTTCTCGCTGGGTATATCAATGATCCGGGTATTCACCAGCCGGGAATTGGCGCGTATCTTGACGCCAATCAGGACGAGCGCTCCGCCCACCAGTTCCCAGTACTGCCTTGTCCAGGGGCGGCTGATGGCGGTTACGATCTCTTCGGCAGCCAGTTTTTCGGGGTATATCATCGAGGTGATGCCCAGTTCTTCAAACAGTTCCCTGTTTCGGGGAAGCAGGTATTCGTAGTTGTTGATGCGGGCAAAGGTTTTGTGCGCTCCCAGACGCGAGGCCAGCACGCAGGCTGTTATATTGGCCGATTCTTCGGTGGTGACGCTTACGAACAAACCGGCCTTTCCGACGCCGGCCGCTTTCAGGTCGCGGAAAGATGTGGGGCTGCCGGTCATTGTCAGGATTTCTTCATGGGAGACGGCCGGGAGATGCAGGCGTTCCTCGTCGGTATCCATCAGGATGATGTCATGCCTTTCTTTCGATAACATTTTGGCCAGGTGAGTACCGGTTTCTCCGGCTCCGGCTATCACGATCTTCATGCTGCCTTATTCGTTGATTGCTTTCGCTATGCTTGCCGCGTCCATGCCGCACAGACTGTACAGTTCGGGGATGGAACCGTGTTCCACAAAGGTATCGCCCACACCGATGCGCCGGATGCGGGGGGTATAGCCGTTGTCGGCCATAAATTCGGCCACGGCGCTGCCCAGTCCGCCTGTCCGGACGCCGTTTTCCACCGTGATGATGCGGCCGAACTTTCTGCCCGCCTCATGCAGAAGTTCCTCGTCCAGGGGTTTGAGGTAAATCATGTCGTAGTGGGCTACGGAGTATTTGTGGCCAGCCATTTCGATGGCCTTCGTCACTTCGTTGCCGACCGGCCCGATGGAGAGCACCGCCACGTCGGCGCCTTCGCGCAGGATGCGGCCTTTGCCCACCGGCAGTATCCGGAGCGGGTTCCGCCAGTCTTTCTTCTCGCCTTTCCCCTTCGGATAGCGGATCACGAAGGGAGCCTTCGCCTCCTTGCAGGCCGTATACATCAGGTTGCGCAAATCCCATTCGTTCAGGGGAGACGAGATGATAAGGTTCGGAACGGGCCGCAGGAAGGCCAAGTCGAACAGGCCGTGATGCGTGGCGCCGTCTTCGCCCACCAGTCCGCTGCGGTCGAGGCAAAGCACCAGGTGGAGGTTCTGCAGGGCTACGTCGTGAATCAGGTTGTCGTAAGCCCGCTGCATGAACGACGAATAGACGTTGCAGAAGGGTATCATTCCCTCCTTGGCCAGGCCGGCCGAGAACGTCACGGCATGTCCTTCGGCTATGCCTACATCGAAGGCTCGTTCGGGGAAGGCTTTCATCAGGTAGGTCATCGAGCAGCCGGTGGGCATGGCGGGCGTGATGCCCACAATGCGTTCGTCTTCCTCCGCCAGTTCCACCAGCGTATGGCCGAAGACGTCTTGGTAGAGCTGCGGCTGCTCCAGGCTGTCGGGCAGGATGCGCCGGCCTGTTTCCTTGTCGAACTTGCCCGGCGCATGCCATTCGGTGGCCGATGCTTCGGCCGGCCGGAAGCCTTTCCCCTTTCGGGTCTTGATGTGAAGAAGTTTGGGTCCCTGCATGTGTTTGATGTCGTTCAGCACCCGTACAAGGTAGCCCACGTCGTGCCCGTCTACCGGCCCGAAGTAGCGTATGCTGAATCCCTCGAAAAGGTTGTGCTGCTGCGTAAGGAGAGCCTTCAGGCTGTTGTTGAAGCGCAGGATGTGTCCGCGGCGGTCGTCGGTGATGAGGTTCATTTTCTTCAATCCCAGATAGGCGTCGTAGCGCACCTTGTTGTACGCCTGGCTGGTTGTGATGTTCACCAGGTACTGGCTCAGGGCGCCCACGCTGCTGTCGATGGCCATATTGTTGTCGTTGAGGATAATCAGCAGGTTGTTAGGATTGATCGAAGCGTTGTTAAGCCCTTCGTAGGCCAGTCCGCCCGTCATGGCGCCGTCGCCGATGACGGCAATCACGCTGCGGTCGGCCTCTTTCTTCAGAGCCGAGGCCACCGACATGCCCAGCGCCGCCGAGATGGAGTTCGAGGCATGTCCGGCTATAAAGGCGTCGTATTCGCTCTCCGCAGGATTCGGGAAGCCGCTGATGCCTTTGAACTTTCGAAGCGTATGGAAGGCTTCGCACCGTCCCGTCAGTATTTTGTGTCCGTAGGCCTGATGGCCTACATCCCAGAGGATGCGGTCGTAAGGCGTATTAAACACCCGGTGCAGGGCTACCGTCAGCTCCACGGTGCCCAGGCTGGCACCCAGATGCCCCGGATTTTCGGAAAGAATATCAATAATGTATTGGCGTAATTCCGAACAGACCTGTTCAAGCTGTCCGGCGGGCAGCTTCCTCAAGTCTTCCGGCGAATGGATGGAGTGCAGTATATTCATTGTGTATTGTTCCGATGTATCGTTCAAAAAAAATTTCGTCAAATGTACGGAATAAATCCATAGCGCAAAAGCTGCTGTTTTCTCCCGCTCCGGGGCACCCGCACGAATGTAGATCCGGACGATTTCGGAAGATTGCAGCGTCCGAACTTCCTTTTTTTCGCAAAAATTCCGGAAAAAGCGCAAAATATTTTGTTCTATTGGAAAATATCAGTTTTTGTGAATATCTATATCGGATTTAAACGAAAGTTTAGAAACAATATTCAATGTCGTTTCAATGTCGTTTACTTAAGAAACAGCTATAACCTCCTGTAATTCATTGAATATAACTTTTTAGTTTTTTTGTTCCGTTTCACACTGCGTCCCGGCCGGATAATTTCCCGGGTCTTTGC
>JAISMW010000006.1 GCA_031276545.1 Tannerellaceae bacterium | reverse complement strand
GGCAGTCTTTATATCTATTTTCGCACTGCAGGGCTTTAGCCTAATTCTTCCTTGTTGCCGTCAGTTTTAACTGACGGTGGTAGGGGCAAAATATTTTCCGGAGAGGCCTGTACCGATATGTACAGAGGCTAAAATTTTCTTTTACGGCTTGTACCGACCGGCACGAGGGCTAAAATATTTTTTTTACGACTTGTTCATATATGCACGAGGGCTAAAATATTTTTTTTGCAGCTTGTTCATATATGCACGAGGGCTAAATATTTTTTTTGCCTCCTGTACCGATCGGAACAGGGACTAAATATTTTTTTACAGCTTGTGACCTTCGGGACTTTTCGCAGAAAATTATCCTGCGCACAGTACAAACTCTCAACTCTTCGGCTTCCACCTTACTTCTGTTCGTGCTGCATGGAAAATGCCGGGGTGATGCATTACCTTCTCCGCTTGCTGTCCATTATTCACTGTTTACTATTCGTTATTCACTGTTCATTGTTCACTGTTCATTGTTCGTTATTCACTATGACTATGCTATAAACTTTATGAAAATGTAACATAAAGGAAGAAAGAACGTAATGCCGGAATGGTTCCTTTGCGGAAAAATTTCCGGTAATGCAGATAGACTTTCAACAGATGCTGAAAGAGGAATTTGAGCAATTCGTCCTTTCGCAGCAGCACAGATTCCCGCCCGAAGAAACCCTTAAAGCCGACTTGCACTGTCATGATTTCAACAGCGACGTGCCCGACGAACTGATGGGAAGGATTCTCAATGTACCCGAAACATGGTTGCCCAGCGAAACGCTGATGGAAAAACTGCGCCACAATGCCTGCTCGGTCTTTACGGTGACCAACCACAATAATGCCCGTTCCTGCTATGCCCTGCAGGATAAAGGCCTCGACATCCTGGTGGGCGCCGAATTCAGTTGCCTGGCGCCCGATTTCGAGATAGGGATTCACGTACTTGCCTACGGCTTTACGCCCGAACAGGAAATCAGGCTGGAACGGCTGCGGAAAAATCTCTATCACTTTCTGGAATATGCCCGCCGACAGGATATTCCCACCATCTGGGCGCATCCGCTCTACCATTATTCTTCCCGCCGGACGCCTCCGGCTGCCTTCTTCCGTAAGATGCTGCTGGTGTTCGAACGCTTTGAGGTGATAAACGGACAGCGGGATACCTGGCAGAACCTGCTCGTAAAGGAATGGCTGGAAAACGTTTCGCCGGAAGAGATAGAACGCTCTGCCGGAGAGTTTGACATCGACCCGCTCCGGTTTTGTTCGGACGCTTTCCGGAAATCCTTCTCCGGAGGCTCCGACTGCCACATGGGAATTTTTGCCGGAATGACGGGAACCTATCTGCACGTCCCGAACCTGCAGAAACGACTCGACGCCGAACCCCGCTCCCGGCTGGCGCTGGAGGCCATCCGCAACGGAGCCATGGCGCCGTTCGGGACGTTTCAGAATGCAGAGAAGATGACGATTGCCTTTCTGGATTATGCCTGTCAGATTGCACTGAACTATACCGACCCCGGACTGCTGCGGATGCTGCTGCACCGGGGCAGTCCGCAGGACAAGCTGCTTTCGTTTGCAGTGTCGAACCTTTGCAGCGAAATGCAGCAGCATAAGGTCACGACGTCCTTTGTGCAGATCTTTCACGACAGCCTGATGGGGAAAAAACCTTCCCGCCTGAAGCAGTTCCTGGTCAAGAAGGCCTACCGTCCGATATTCGGCGAAGCGCTGCGCATAGCCGGCCTGAACCGTTGCGGCGGCAAGGATTTGATAGACGGCTATTACCGGTCGATTTTGGAAATCAACCGGCGGCTTTATGCCATCCTGTCCGGCAGACTGGAAAAGAAGCTGGCAAAAGCCGGCGGTAAAGGAACAGGCCGGGAATCATCGCCCGCCGCCTGGATTGAAAAACTGGAATTGCCGGTCGGCCTCCGCGCCTATACAGACAGCGACAGGCGCCACGGAAAGCAGGGCGTCGATATTCCCTCCTTTCTCGACGGATTGCCGTTCCCGTTCTTCGGATCAGCCCTCATACTGGCCGCCCATTTCATAAGCGCCCGGACGATGTTCAATATCCGTCCGCTGCTGAAGGAGTTTTCCGGACGACTAAACCGCCTTGAGCATCCGGAGCGCGTACTCTGGCTGACCGATACCTGGCAGGGCGACAGCGAGGCAGCCCTCTTCCTGCGGGAAATGCACGCCGGGATAAAGCGGCGGCAGTTGCCGGCCGACATCGCGATCTGTTCGTCGGACGTACAGCCGGAAGCCCATCTGATTGTATTGCCGCCGGTAGGAGAATATAGCCTTCCCTTCGGCAGGGAGTATACCTGCCGTTTCCCCGATTTTATTGCCCTTCACAATCTGTTTCTGTCCGGAGGATACGACCGGATAGTATGTTCAACGGAAGGCGTGATGGGACTGGCCGGCCTGTATCTAAAGCACGCATACAGCGTAGAAGCCCTGTTCTGCATGCACGCCGACCGGCTAGCCTTTGCCCGCGCGGAACTGCACCTGGAAGGCCATAACCTGAACCGTTTCCGCCGCATCCTGCGCTTCTTCTACCGATCGTTCGACCGACTTGCCGCCCTCACCTCCGACACCTACAACGTAAAAATAACCGGAGAAATGCTTCGCAGCGGTAAGGAAGTCTACCTTGCAGACAACCGCCAGGAAATGCTGGAACAACTGACCGGATTTATAAAGGACACAACATACAGCATGACTGTTTAAATTTTTATTCGCATGAAAATATTGGGACATAAGAAAACCGTAACCGGAGTGTCGGCTGTCGTAGCGGCAGTCCTCGCCGCACTGATTTATTTTGCGCTCGACGTGCATTACAACAATCTGCATGTGGGATATCACAGCCTCTACGCCGCCGATTCGGCAAAGGTTGAAAACCGCCTCTACACCATGTGGAATGTCATCAGGGACAAATATTCCATCAAGGAGGATTATTTTGAAGAATTTCGCGAAATAGCCAAAGTACATGCGGATGCCTTTGGCCGGGACGGTGCGGTGGCGCAGTGGATACATACAAACTTCCGGCAACTCGACGCTTCGGTGTACCTCGAAGTGATGCAGAGCATCGAATCGGAACGACTGGGACTGGAGAACTCGCAGAACGACATCCTGAACGTATGTAAATTCCACAACGATCTGGTAACAAAGCGCATCTCCTGCTGGTTTATTGCCGACAAAACGCCACTGGCTTGGGAATTGATTTCGTCCGGCGAAACGCGGGAAATCATGAACACCCGCCGCGACGAACGAAGCATCGAAACATTAAAGAAGAAGTAGCCGGTGCAGCATCTTGTCTTAGTGATAGCCTTGCTGTGGCCGGTGGCGCTGTCGTACATCTTTTTCAGGAAATTCAAACCGGCCTTATCGGTGCTTGTGTTTGCCCTGGGCGTTGCCTTCAATTTCGGACTTTCCGAGCTGATGAAGTCCCGCAGCATTGCCGACCTGGAATATGCAGGATACGCTGCCGTCCGCATCGCATACTACGAAGACTGGGACGAATGGGTGGATGAAACCTGTACGGATGCCGAAGGGCAGGAATACGACTGTTCGCACAGCGAATACCACGAAGCATACTGGAACATGACGGACAACGGCGGATATTCGTACCGCATCACGGAACGCGAATACCAAGACATTACCGGATACGTGAACGGGACGCCGGTGTTCCGGGAATTAAACCGCGATTATTATACCGACGACGGCGACATGTACTGCGTAGATATCCCGCTCGACCAACTTGTGATTCCCGTCACCCGGACGAAAGAATACAGGAACAGAATCCTGCTCAACCAGTCGCTGTATCACTACGAGGTGATTTCCGACGAAGAAAAGGATTCGCTCGGGCTGTTCGATTATCCGGAGATTGTACACTACAGCCCCCATCCCTATCCGAATCCGTTTCCGAAAAGCGTCTGCACCTACCAGCCAGCTACGATGGGTATCGAACACGAGGCATTCACCGTCCGGATGAATGTGATCAATGCCCTGTGCGGCGAGCAGTTGCGCACGTTTGTCTTTTTCTATCCCGACAGGGAGCGGAACATCGCGCAAAAACAAATCGACCGCCTGCAACTGGGCAATTTCAACGAGCTTATCATCATGCTGGGAATGCGGGACGGAGAAATCACATGGTGCGAAGTCCATTCGTGGGAAGATGTGCCGAGGCTGCGCGTGGCCGTCGAACAATGGTTTGCCGCCCACAACAGCCTGCAGAGTCTGATGGATTTCCCCGCCTGGTATGAGCAGCAGATCAATGCAGGGCTGTGGACGCTGAAGGATTACCATGATTTCGACTATATTCGCGTAAGTTTTTCGCTCGCGCAACTGGCACGGCTGGCTGTCGCGCAGATTATTTTTCAGATACTAGCGTTTTTATATCTCATCTACCTTGTCCGTCCGATCAAAAAAATGCAGCAGGCGTATGAAATCGCTTCCGAAGATACCGAACAGCAGGAAAAAGAGATGAAGCGGAATATGAGCGGTTATGGCTCCATTCTGATGTTGTGCGCCGTATTGTCGGTATCCTTTATTCCGAGCATCGCATCTTTCGGTTTCATGGCGTCTTTAAAATCAGTGATGATTATTCCGGTCATATCCGCTGCTGTCTGCCTGCTCAGTATTCCTTTATGTCTAAGTCGTATCCTTGTGATCCGGTGCTTAAAATCGAAAGCAAGCCCGGAAGAAGGTTTCCTGTTCCGCTGCATCAAAGCACTTGGTAAATTGTTTTAATGTGGCGGTTGAGAAAAGTTTAGACCGCACACAGATTAACTCTCAATTCCGGAAGGTTCTCGATTCTCATTGCTATTTTTGCCGGCGATAAAAAAATATACAGTGACTATGCGCAAATTAAAAGTAACGGAGCTGAATCGCCTTAGCGTGGAGGCTTACAGGGAGAGCAGGAAGCTGCCGCTGGTGGTGGTGCTGGATGATGTGAGGAGTTTGCACAACGTGGGATCGGTCTTCCGTACGTCCGATGCGTTCAGGGTGGCGTCTGTTTATCTTTGCGGGATTACGGCTTATCCTCCTCATGCGGAGATTCATAAAACGGCTTTGGGGGCGGAAGATACGGTGGACTGGGTCTATTTCGCCCGGGTGCAGGAGGCGGTGGCGAAGCTGAGGCAGGACGGCTATACGCTCTGCGCGGTGGAACAGGCGGAGGGGAGCGTGATGCTGAATGCCCTGGCGCCGGAGAGGGGGAAGAGGTATGCCGTTATCTTCGGCAACGAGGTGAAAGGCGTCTCGCAGGCGGTGGTGGATGTCTGCGATATGTGCATCGAGATTCCCCAGTACGGAGTGAAACATTCGCTGAATGTATCCGTCTCGGCAGGGATTGTGCTGTGGGATTTGTGTACGAAACTTTCAGGTTCTCTTTCAGATTAGCCCCCGCTCTACCATTACGACTACGCGCTCGGTGAGGGCATCCTTCCCCTTGGGGTCGTATTCGGACTTGAGGCTGGCGCCGAACACGCCGGCGAATATATTCCAGAATCCGGCTCTGAAGCTGCCCAGATAGGCTCGCAGGATGTTGTAGCTGGACTGGTTGCATTCCCGGTCAATCAACTTAATAAGCAGTTTACCCTGCGACAGGGTCAGCCTTTTGAGTTCCGGCTTGTATTCCTGAAACAGTTCTTTCTCCATCCGTTTGAGATGTTTCTCCCTGGCCTTGTCGTTGGGGAGCGTTTCCATGTATTCGTAGGTTTCGATCAGTGTGTGGTACACCATTTTGGCGTAAGGGAGCGTACGTTTTACGTCACGCACGAGTTTGTCGTAGTTTTGCTTCGCCCTTTTGTTTTTAAAGCGGAGTTCGGGGTATACATACACTTCCCGGAGGTGCACCATGGCGATGGTATCCCCTTTGTCTATCACAGCCTGGTGCAAATTCGGGGGGAGGTCTTTTATTTTTATGCTCTGCGCCCTGCTCTGTATGCAGCACAGCAGACCGAAGGCAAGAATGATATATAATTTCGTGCAACTCATCGTGCAAAAGTAACGCATTTATACGCATCTTATTCTTTGCGCAGGGTAAAATTGTGCGCCGGACGTCCCTGGAGGTTTGGCGTCGGGTAGCGGAGAAAATGGGAGAATTTTTCCCCTTACTTAGTCAATCCTTATTAACTCCTTTTTCAAGCTGCAGCACAGCAAAAATCTTGTGGAAAAAACAGACGAAAAATAATCCGCAAAAACTCTTCCCTGAGTTTTTGCATCATTTTCTTCAG
>JAISMW010000086.1 GCA_031276545.1 Tannerellaceae bacterium | reverse complement strand
TGGCCTTTGATGAACTTATGATGAAAACCTGTGAAATCATAAGACCTGGCAGAACTAATCCTAGAAATCATAAAACAAAGAAAGTTTATTATATGAATAAGAAGAAGTTATAGCTTAACTAAACGACATTGAATTGTTAAATCAAAACAGTTTCTAAATATTGCATACAATAATCCTTGCCGGGGCTGCGCGCAGTATGCGTGGGGAAAAAGGGCTGATACAAAAAGACTCCTAATCTTTTTTACGGATATAGGAGCCTTTTTACCTCAATTACTTAATGATCAACCTAAATACGTTTTGAGTAATCTGCTACGTGTACCTTGTCTCAATCTTCTGATTGCCTTTTCTTTGATCTGGCGGACACGCTCACGGGTGAGGTCAAAATTGTCGCCAATCTCTTCTAATGTCATCTCCTGACAGCCAATACCGAAAAACATCTTGATAATTTCACATTCTCTTTCGGTTAAAGTAGCAAGCGCCCGGTCAATCTCTTTTGCCAGTGATTCGTTCATCAACGCCCGGTCGGCAACGGGAGCGTCGTCGTTCACAAGCACATCCAGCAGGTTGTTGTCTTCGCCTTCCACAAACGGGGCATCTACGGAGATATGTCTCCCGGATACCTTCAGTGTATCGGAAATCTTGTCTACCGGAATATCCAATTCTTCCGCCAACTCTTCCGGGGAGGGACGACGTTCGTATTCCTGTTCGAACTTTGAGAAAGCCTTGCTGATTTTGTTCAGCGAGCCTACCTGGTTCAACGGAAGACGTACAATCCTCGACTGCTCGGCCAGAGCTTGTAGAATAGACTGGCGAATCCACCACACAGCATAGGAAATAAACTTGAACCCGCGTGTTTCGTCGAACTTTTCGGCAGCTTTTATAAGGCCAAGATTGCCTTCATTAATCAAGTCAGGCAAACTTAATCCCTGATTTTGATATTGCTTGGCTACCGATACAACGAAACGCAGGTTAGCTCTCGTTAATTTCTCTAAAGCCCTTCGGTCACCTCTCTTGATTGCTTGCGCCAACTCGACTTCTTCTTCGACAGTGATAAGGTCCTCCCGGCCTATTTCCTGAAGATACTTATCCAAAGAAGCGCTTTCACGGTTGGTGATGGACTTTGTAATCTTTAATTGTCTCATTCTATAAGATTTAATTGAGAATATGGGGTGCAAAGATAAGCATTATTTCCAATAATATTGGCTGCGCGCCGTCAGCGCACAGCCAATTAGAAACCTTTAACAATCATACTGCCCACATAAAAATACCTTGTCTCAATTTGCCAGGTCGATGGCATAATACCGGGTACGTCCCGCAGGACTGATACCTTTCAATACCAGCAACTGTTCTTCGCTGCTGTTGCGCAGAATTTTCTCCACAATCTTTTCCAAATCCTCCGGATCGGAAACGGGCTGTTCGTTCGCTATCATAATGATAAATCCTTTCGATATGCCGACTTCCTTCAGTTTGCCGTCGAAAACAGCCGCTACTTCTATGCCGTAACTGATTCCTAATTCCTGTTTTTGTTTGGACGATAACTCTTTGAAAGCAGCGCCCAGCAATTCGGCTGCATCATTTTTCCCTTTCACTACGCTCGTGTTGCCTTGCGTATTGCGCAATTCCACTGTAAAGGTTTTGGACGTACCGCTGCGGTTTACCGCTACTTTCACCTTGTCGCCCGGACGGAAGCGGCTGATGCGTTCCTGCAATTCGTTCACCGATTTCACTTTCGCATCATTCACCGACACAATCACGTCTCCAACTTCTATCCCTGCTCCTTTGGCGGAACTGAACTGTGTGAAATCAGCCACATACGCGCCTTCCAATATTTTCACTTTTTCCTTTTGCTGCTCCGTCAGGTTCTTTATATCCATGATACTGACGCCCAGCATTGCCCGCTGCACGGTTCCGTACTGCTTCAGGTCGGTAGCCACTTTCCCCGCGATACTGATGGGGATGGCAAAGGAATATCCCGCAAAATTGCCCGTTTCGGAATAGATAAGCGTATTGATACCCACCAGTTCTCCTTTGGTATTGACCAGGGCGCCTCCGCTGTTTCCCCGGTTCACGGCCGCATCGGTCTGTATATAGGACGCCACCTTGTCGCGGTCGTCATCACCTGTAAATACGCCGCGACCTTTGGCGCTTACGATACCGGCCGTCACCGTCGATGTCAGATTGAACGGATTACCTACGGCCAGTACCCACTCGCCTACTTTCAGTTTATCGGAATCCCCAAACGGGATCGTAGGGAAATCTTTCCCTTCTATCTTAAGCAGGGCTATATCGGTTGAAGCATCCGTACCGATCAGTTTGGCCACGAATTTCCTTTCGTCATTCAGCGTCACTTCTATTTCGTCTGCTTCATCCACCACGTGGTTGTTGGTTATCACGTAGCCATCCGTAGAAATGATCACGCCCGACCCGAAGCCTACGCGGGGCTGCGGCTGGCGCTGGTATCCCCGGTTCCCAAACCCGAAAAAGTATTCAAACGGATCCACGTATTGCCGGTTACCACCGCCCTGTATTCTGCTTTTTGTGGTTGATTTGATATGGACAACAGCATGTATTGCACTTTCGGCAGCGAGCGTAAAGTCCACCTTTTCGGCCCCTTCCGAACTATAATTAACCAAACGTACCGGCTGTTTAAAGCCATATCCGGATTCGCCCGTTGCATTGGAAGAATCCATCCGGTTTTTATTCATCAAATAGACGCTGGTTCCCACTGCGACACTCACACTGATACCCACCACGAGCATAACTCCAAGTACATTTTTCAAGACTTTTTTCATACCTTCATTCTTTTAATTAAACACTTAAAATTTAACTGTTTCGTTACGACAAAGAAAACTCAAAAAATGTACTGTTATTATCTTCAAAATTCTTTTTTTATCACTTTTAACCACTGTATCACACGCTTAACTGTGATTAACACAAGAATGTCCTACCGCGTTCATGTTTTAACATTCCATAGCTGACAATCCGTCATGTCATCTTCGGGTTTATTCTCCCCCGGCGCCGCAGAGATACCGGACGGCGGGGAGGGTAGCATGGAGTCCGTCTCCATTCCGGACTTCGGCTTCGCCCGTGCCGCCCCGGTATTTCGGGTTGCGGCGCGCGTAAGTCGTTTCATGCTGATGGAGGTAGGCATTGACCGCCATGATGATGTCCGAAAGGGTTTCGATCAGTTCCGGATCTTTGGACGCCTGCATCCCGTGGATACGGTGGAACGTGCCGACAGCCTCCGCCCAGGCCGCAAACGCCCGATCCGTGGCCGTCCGGGCTTCCCGCATCGTGCCTTCCACCTTCGCCTCCTCCTTGCCGAGCGCCCGCCCGAAGTAGAGTGTCTTGAAAGCTTCATTATCCTGTTCCAGGCGGACGGCGGCAGACTCCGCCAAGGCAACCAGAGCCCGCATTCCGGCATATTCCTCCTTCAGAAAATCCTGCACGAGACTCGTATACAGCGCCGAAGCCTCATTCATTGGCGCCAGATACACACCTCTATAGTTGTCCATCATTCCCAGTATAGTTGTCCATCATTCCCAGCAGCCAGGCGGCCGCTTCCCTTACGGCCGGTACAGCACTGTAGGAAGCCGCTTCCACGGTGCGTTTCAACGCCATATAAGCCCCTAATAGTCTTTCGTGCGCCGCCACGACCAGCGCCGTAGTAGCCTTCCTGGCCGTCCGCCTGCAAATCGCATCTTCCCTCCCGAACGCCTGCCGGAAGGCATTCCACACCGGCAGCAGGATGGCCGGCCTCATGCCGATAGCCTCTACATTCGTCACGATACTCTCCATCAAGTCAAAATGCTCCGAATTGCGGAGATGCTGCAAAACCCTTGCACAGGTATTAATTCTCATCTTATATTTTATCCGTTAAATAAATTCTACGGACAGACATTTCATCTGCCATGGCACAAATATAGGTAAAGCAAATATATATTCCATCTATATCTATTTAAAAACATATTACCGGCAATATCATGAACAGGATACATCGCTTCCATTTATATAGGCATAAGACTTGTATACCGGTATACAAGTTCTACCAATAAGCCGTTGGAGTTTGTGTACCGGTATACAAGTTCTACCAATAAGTCGTTGGAGTTTGTGTACCGGTACACAAGTTCTACCAATAAGCCGTTTGGATTTGTGTATCGGTACACAGATTCTGCCTATAAGCTGTTGAGATTTATGTACCGGTACACAGATTCTGCCAATAAGCCGTTGAGATTTATGTACCGGCACATAAATTCCACTAATAAGTCGTTGAGATTTGTATACCGACACACAGATTCTTACAATAAGCGGTTAGTATTTGTGTACCAATATATAAGTTCTACTGATAAGCCATTGATATTTATGTACTGCTAAACAGGTTCTGCTAATAAACTATTGAAATTTGTGTACAGGTGCATAAGAGTAAAACCATTTCAAATTGTCGCAGCCGATACGCCGGCGTAACCTTTTCGATAACTCCGTACAAGCGCAGCGCAGCGCCGTTCGGAGCAGTGCGGCGGTATCCTGACACATAACCCCGCAAAGGATTTCCCTCGTCTGTCGTGTCGCAGAAGGGCAACCCCGGCCGGCAGGATAGGGGGGAGAGAGCCGCAGGCGGGGCGGAAATGCTTCGGAGAGTTGGATACTTTGAAAATATGGCTTAATTTTGTTTCCCTGATAAGCGACGGAGGTTCCAGTCTCTTTGCAGGGAATACACAAATGAGGAACCGTGCTTCGCGGCTTTATATAAATCAATAAATAATATCGGATGCAAGCCATAATATTAGCGGCGGGGATGGGGAAACGCCTTGGGGATTTTACGAAAGATAATACAAAATGTATGGTGACGGTTCATTCCCAAACCCTGATTGAACGGATGCTTGGGCAGCTCTGCCGGGAGCGGATTCGGCGCGTGATTATCGTCGTAGGCTATAGGGGAGAGAATGTGCGCAGCCTGGTGGGAGACAGTTTTCGGGGAATGCCTGTGCTGTATGTGGAGAATACGGTATATGACAGGACTAATAATATTTATTCGCTTTTCCTGGCAAGGGAATACCTGATGCAGGACGATACGGTGCTGCTGGAGTCCGATATTATTTTCTCGGACGGGATACTGAAAGAGCTGATTCGGGACCCCTATCCGAATCTGGCGGTGGTGGCCAAATACCGGAGCTGGATGGACGGAACGGTGGTTACGCTGGATGAACACGGCAACATATTGAACTTTATCTCCGGGAAGGCGTTCTGCTATAAGGAAAAAGACCGTTATTATAAGACCGTCAACATGTATAAGTTCAGCGCCGCTTTTTCGGCAGGGAAATATGTGCCTTTTCTGGAAGCATACTGCAGGGCGCTGGGCAATAACGAGTATTATGAACAGGTGCTGCGCGTGATTTCCTTCCTGGACACTCCCAGCCTGCGTGCCATGGCGGTGGAGGACGAGAAATGGTATGAAATAGACGATGTGCAGGATCTCCATAATGCCGAAGTTCTTTTTGCCGCACGGGAGGATGCGCCGGACCTGTATGCAAAGCGGCGCGGGGGCTACTGGCGGTTCCCGCTGACGTCGGATTTCAGTAATCCGGCGAATCCCTATTTTCCTCACGGGACGATGCTGGAGGAGATGGAGTCGGAGTTCCGCACTCTCCTTACGTCTCCCCCCTCGGAGGCCGGTCTGCAGGTGCGGCTGGCCGCCCGGTTTACCGGTCTTCCCTCCGGACAGGTGGCCACGGGGCAGGGCGCGGCGGAATTGACGGACGCCCTCCTGCGGCTCCACGACGTAAAGACCGGCTTTGTCTTCCCTGCCGGCGAAACCTGCAGGGACGCCCTTTCGCCCTCCCGTATACGGATCTACCGGCCGGACTCCCCGGATTTTTCATACACGGCGGACAGCCTGGCGGACTGCTTTGAAGGTGAATCCCTCCGGCAGCTTGTCCTGGTGAATCCCGGCAATCCTTCGGGACAGATGCTCCCGAAAGAAGAGATGCTCAGGCTTGCAGCATGGGCGAAAAGCCGGGAGATAAGGCTGATCATAGACGAATCGTTTGCCGGTTTGGCCGGAGAAGACCGGAGGTATACCCTGCTGGACAGGGATTTCCTATCGGAGAATCCGCACGTGGTGGTTGTGCGGAGCATTTCCGAATCGTACGGCGTTCCGGGCTTGCGGCTGGCGTTTCTGGCTTCCGCCTGCACGGAGCTGGTAAAAAAGATAAAGGAAGAGGTACCGACCGGGCATGTCAATTCCTTTGCCGAGTTTTTCATGCAGATTTTCATCAAATATGAGAACGTATACGAACAGGCGTGCCTGCGGTTTGCAGACGAACGGGAACGGTTTTATGCCGGATTGAAGGCGGTTCCGTACCTGCGGGTAATTCCTTCATGCTCCGCTTACTTCCTGTGCGAAGTGACCGGTACCTTTTCGGCGCAGACACTTTGCAGCCGTCTGCTGTCCGGCTACAATATGCTGATAAAAGACTGTACCGCTATGATGGGCGCCGGATACGTCCGCATCGCCATCCGCGGAGAGCAGGAGAACGGCAGGCTGATAGACGCCCTGTGGAAGTTGGGGAACGAACCGGTTGAAATGCGGAGAGATGAACACCTATTTTAACGTCCCGCTGGAATTTGACGTCGAGGTTGTCCACCGTACCATCGAAGAAGCCTTGAAGGCCGGCGCCAAAGGGTATGTATGCGTCATGGAAAGCAATAATCTGGCGGTATCCCAAAGGGACGCGCAGCTTATGAAGATTGTAAACAGTGCGCTGGTCAATATTTGCGACGGCTCCAATATCGCCTGGCTGCTGGGGTGCATACACAAACAGCCCTTCCGTTCATACACCGGGAATGAGGTGTTCCTCCATTTCATATCGCAAAAGAAATATACCCATTATTTTCTTGGAAACACCCGTCCGGTTTTGGACAGCCTCAGGGAAAATCTGGCGAAGACAGATCCCCGGATACAATCTATGGTTTTTTGCGAATTACCCTTCTGCAAGGTAGAGGATTTCGACTATCCCCGGATAGCTGAAGCCATCAATGCCGAAGCTCCGGATATGATATGGGTATCGTTGGGAGCGCCGAAACAGGAGAACTTCATGTCTGCCCTTTGTCCGTATTTAAAGAAAGGGATTCTGTTTGGCGTCGGAGCAGCATTCAATTTCAACGCGCATACCGGCTCGGTGAAAAGAGCGCCGGAATGGATGCGCAATTTACGTCTGGAATGGTTGTACCGGGCGTATGAAGAACCCCGCAAAAATGTGCCGCGATACTGGAATTTCCTACGGCTCCTGCCCGGATTAGCCTTTCGGGAATGGCGGTTTAAGCGCGCCGGATCTTTGGATTGACCGCCTTGATACGTGCGATGAACCGCGAGACGGAATAAGTTTCTTCCACTTTGTCCCGGTCGGGGCATGGCGTATAAGATTTTTTTTACCTCTTGTACATATATGCACGAGGGCTAAATAGTCAGTCCTTATTAACTCCTTTTTCAAGCTGCAGCACAGCAAAAATCTTGTGGAAAAAACAGACGAAAAATAATCCGCAAAAACTCTGCCCTGAGTTTTTGCATCATTTTCTTCAGATTCCAGGCCGTTCCCGACATGAA
>JAISMW010000070.1 GCA_031276545.1 Tannerellaceae bacterium | reverse complement strand
AATGAGTTTTGCTACAAATTCAATCGCAGATACTTTGGTGAGCAGCAGTTTGAGCGGGTGTTAGTGGCTTCGGTCACATACAAAAATGAATTTAGGTATCATATACGATAATCATAATTAATTTAAATCTTTACTCCCAATGGATAATCAGAAGAAAGACTTTTTGATCAGTTACGCCCGGAGCGATGAAGGGTGGGCGAAGCCTGTGCGCAACCTGCGCTTTACGGGACGGAAGGAATTGCTGGAAACTGTCCGGCAGCGCTTTGAGGAAGGCAAGTACGTTGCCCTTATCGGATATGGAGGTGTCGGCAAGTCGCAGGTAGCTATGGAATATGCTTTTCTCTATGGCTTTGCATACAAAGTGGTATGGTGGGTGAATGCCGAAACAGCCGATGCCGTTCTGTCTTCATTTGAAGCCTTTGTCCGCACATACAAACTCCTGGATGCAAACGAGTATACTTCCGAAAAGATTCTCTCTACCGTGCGCAACTGGATGAACCGGCAGGACGACTGGCTGTTTATCTTCGAGAATGTAAGCAATGAAGCATCGCTCTCGGAGTATCTCCCGCAAGACACCGGCCGCGGGCGCCACGTGCTGGTTACGTCCCGTCACGGCAACTGGGGAAGCATTGCCACACCTGTCTCTGTGGATGTGTTTACCAAAGAAGAAGCGGGCGAATTTCTCACCAGGCGCACCGGCATCCCCTGTGACGAATTTCAGGAAAGCCTGGCGGAGGAGCTTGGCCGTCTGCCGCTGGCGCTGGAACAGGCCGCCGCTTATATCTGCAATAATGCCGGATGCGATTACCGCAACTACCTTCCGCTGCTGAAAAAATACCGCCTTGAAGTATTTAAAGCATCTCCGGACATCCATGCAAAGCAAAGCGTCCGTGCCACCTGGGGCATATCCATTCAAAAAATCGCCAGCGAATCTGCCGTGCCACTGCTGAGCCTTTGCGCGTTTTTCGTCCCCGACCGCATCAACCTGATATGGCTTATGTTGGGAGCCATCCATCTGCCCCGAGCCCTTCGGGAGACACTGCTCGATATGCAGCAGTTCAGCAGAACCGGAGAGGCGCTCATCCGCTATTCGTTGGTGAACATCCGGGGTGTATCGCTCAGCCTCCACCGCCTGCTGCAGGAAGTGATGAGAGACCGGTTGAAAGAGGAGAAACTGCGCTGGCTTAATTTCTGCGTGCTGGTATTGACGGAATGTCGGTGTTCCGATTTATCAACCACTGAAAGCAGGTCGCTGTTTCCCGAACTTGCTTCGCAGATTCATTTCGTCATGGCGCAGATTCCATTGAAAGTGCAAGGGGAGGAACATGCCAGGCTCTACTTTTTCCTCGGAAAGGGATATGATGAATTTGGCGATTATTCAAAATCCATGGAATGCTATGTAAAGGCTTTGGACATCCGCGAAAGGATATTGGGCGTCTTTCATTATGATACGGCGATTACGTATCATAATATAGCGGAGGTTTATGAGGATCAGGGTGACTATGATCAGGCCATGGAATGCTATCTGAAGGCCTTGACGGTGTATGAAAAAGTACTTGGCACCGACCATCCCTACACGGCCATTACGTATAATAACATCGCCGTGGTACACCATTACCGCGAAGAATACGATCAAGCCCTGGAATATCATCTCAAAGCCATAGCGATTAAAGAAAAGACGCTGGGCGCCGGTCACCCCGACACGGCTGCTACCTGCAACAGCATCGCTACGGTGTACCGCCGGAAGGGGGATCATGTTCAAGCCCTGGAATGGTACCGGAAAACCCTGAAGATTCAGGAAAAGGCATTGGGAGCGTATCATCCCGAGATAGCTGCTATTTGTAATGATATAGCGCTGATTTATACCAATCAGAAAAGCTATACGCAAGCCCTGGAATGGCATCAGAAAGCCCGGGCTATCCGCGAAAAGGTATTAGGTACTTTGCATTCCGATACGGCTGTTACATATAATAATATAGCGGGGGTTTATAATGAGCAGGGCAACTATGCTCAAGCCCTGGAATGGTTTATGAAATCTTTGAGCGTGAGCGAAAAGATACTGGGAGCCTCTCATTACCATACGGCTACTACGTATAATAATATAGCCACAGTGTATTGCGCTCAGGGAAAATACGCGAAAGCCCTGGAATGGTTTATAAAGGCGCTTCCTGCATGGACCAGGGAATTAGGTTCAGCACATCCACATACAAAGTCCTTGTTTAATAATATAAAACTCATATACCAAGCCACCCGCAACCCCCAGCCCTTTGAAGAATGGCTGAAAGCGCATGGGGGAAGCGCTCAATTTTAATTTTTACTTCAATGGATAATCGGAAGAAAAGCTTTTTTATCAGTTACGACAGCCGCGATACACAGTGGACGAAGCCTCTGCGCAACCGCCACTTTACGGGACGCGGGGAGATACTGGAAATCGTTCGACGGTATTTTGAGGAAGACCGATACCTTGTCCTTACCGGCCCGGGCGGTGTCGGCAAATCGCAGATGGCCGTGGAATATGCCTTTCGCCATGGCTTTGAATACAAGGCGGTCTGGTGGGTGAATGCCGAAACAGCCGACACCCTGCTGTCCTCGTTCGAAGCCTTTGCCCGAACACGCAAACTCCTGTCTGCGGACAACGATACTTCCGCGCAGATTATCGAAGCCGTGCGCGACTGGATGAACCGGCAAGACAACTGGCTGTTTATCTTCGACAATGCGAATGATAAAGAATTATTAGAGCATTATCTCCCGCAGGACGCCGCCCACCGCCGCCACGTGCTGATTACTTCCCGATATGGAAACCGGCAAACTTTTGCCGTGCCTTTAACCGTTGAAGTGTTCTCCGAAGAAGAAGCAGCCGAATTTCTTACCCGGCGTACCGGCAAGCCCCGTGACGCCTTTCAGGACAGCCTGGCGGAGGAGCTTGGCCGTCTGCCGCTGGCGCTGGAACAGGCGGTCGCTTATATGGAAGCGCAGGTGATAGGCTACGAAACCTATCTGGAACTGTTCCGCAGACATAAAGCGGAATTACTGAAAAGATACCCCGGTATGAAATCCGAAAATCAAATCCTTGCAGCCACATGGAATTCTTCCATGGAAGTAATAAAGAGTGAAGCGGCCAAAGAGCTGCTCTATCTTTGCGCTTACTTCGCTCCCGACCATATTGATCCCCGGTGGTTTGTCGATGCAGATGAATGTCTTCCCCCAGCCCTGCAGAAAGCCGCCGAAAACGAACCGGATTACCATGATACCCTTATGGAGCTTACCCGATATTCCCTGGTTTCCAGCGATGGCGTATCGCTCAGCCTCCACCGTCCGGTGCAGGAAGTAGTAAGAGACCGGTTGAAAGAAGAGCAACAGATCTGGATTGATTACTGCATACAGGTACTACATCAATGCGTGTATTTCAATTTCTCAACCCCCGAAAGAAGAGTGCTGTTTACCAAACTTGCTCCGCATATTCATTCCGTCATTGCTCTAATTGATCCGGAAATTCAAACGGTAGAACTTGGAAACCTCTGTTTTTTCCTGGGATATGGATATGATGAATTGGCCGATTATTCTCAAGCCATGGAATGGTACCGGAAAGCCTTGAAGATTCGTGAAAGAGTATTAGGCGCCTCTCATCCCTCTACGGCTATTGCTTATAATAGCATAGCAGCGGTTTATGACGATCAGGGCAACTATGTTCAAGCCCTGGAATGGCATCTGAAAGCCTTGGAGATTCACGAAAAGGTATTGGGCGCCTCTCATCCCGATACGGCTACTGCATATAATAACATAGCCTTGGTTTATTACCGTCAGGGCAAGTACGATCAAGCCCTGGAATGGTTTCTGAAAGCCCTGGATATTTGCGAAAAGGCATTAGGCGCCTCTCATCCCCATACGGCTACTACATATAATAATATAGCGACAGTTTATAGTAGCCAGGGCGAGTATGATCAAGCCCTGGAATGGTACCTGAAGGCGCTTCCTGTTTGGGTTGGAAAATTGGGAATGGATCATCCGAATACAAAGCGCTTAGTTGAGCATATGAAAACCGCCTACCACAAATCCGGAAACTCCAAACCTTTCGAAAAATGGCTGAAAAAGCATGGGGAGCACCCTGATGCGCAAAAAGGATGGACTCCCCTACTACGTCTTATCTTTCCGCGCCGTTACCGCCGGTAATCTCATACGTGCCGGCGACCGTAACGCTCTCGCCGGCGTCGCTGAACAGTTTGATGCGGACGGTGGTCGTTTCCGTCACCGCGAACGGAGCGCTGTACGCGGGGGATTCGCGGGTGGGATCTGAGCCGTCCGTGGTGTAGTGCACCGTACCCTCAACGCCTTCGGGCGCAATGACGGCGACGGTGGCGCTATCGGCAAAGCTTCCCCCGAAAGGCGCGCTGTACGTTTCGGAAGCGAAGCGCGGCGAAGGCAGCACCTCCGGTCCTTTCCACAGATTCTCAGGCTCGTCAAACCCGGTATAGGCCGGTTTGACGGGACGTCCCGTCCATACCTGCGGAGCCTGGACGCCAAGGGCAAAAGCCACGTCGGCAGCCACATCGTACTTGTAGATTTGCTGCTGAACGGCGTAATTCCGCTTGATACCCTTTCCGGAGAAAATAATCGGCGTCACCAGTTCGTCGTACGCATTGCCCCCATGTCCGTGAAAAATACCCCCATGGTCGCCCACCACCATTATCACTGTCTTGTCCGCAATACCGGCCTGCCGCACCGCATCGACAATCAGCGCGACGTGCGAATCGGTCTCCTCAACATACTTCACATAGCCCGGCGACAAGTGTCCGTCCACATGACCGGCATGGTCGATACCGTCCAACTGCACAAAGAGAAACGCCGGCCGCCTGTCCAGGATATATTCCGCCGATTTCTGTGCCGTTTCGAGTTGGGTAGGATAGGTAGCCGACATATCCAGGAGCGAATCCTCCAGCATATTGCGGAACCCGTCCCAGTGATAGATAGCCCCCAGTTCGGCCTCCGGCCTCTGTTCGCGGAGAATCCTGAAAATATTCGGAAAGGAACGATCGCTGCTCATCGCCGTGTACGGAAACGTGAAGTCGCCGGCCTTCCACGAATTATCAATAGCCCCGGTCGCTTCGGGTCCTGCGCCGCAGAGCATGGCATTCCAGTTCGGCGTGCTTACAGTCGGCAGAATACATCTCACCGTATAGCTATACGCGCCGTGCCGCATCAGACTGTCCATGCAAGGCGTCTCCGCCGCGCGCAGTCCGGTGCTGCTCAGTCCGTCGAGACCGATAAGCACGACATGTTCGATACCTTCGGGATATTCCGCCTGCTGACACCCCGCCGTCATCATACAAAAAAGAAAGGCAAATAATCTTTTCATTGTGTTCTTAATTTATAGTTCAGTCGCCAAAGGTATACATTCTTTCAGATCATAAACATCCGAACCGCCCGCAGCGGAAGAACAGCTCAGTGAAGAAGCAAAAACATAGAATCCACCGCAAATCCCATCCCCTCGCCGGTCGGCATAAAGATCACGTCCGACAAGCCCATTGCCGTAAGCATTACCGAAGATATGGCAGGCACAGGCGATACGTCGGGCGAAAGCAGGAGCCGTACTCATCCCCAGCCTCTATACCATTGGGCAAAACCAGATGATATAGTACCGGATAGGCGAAGGCATGACGGACAGGAAAGATTTCGCCGGTTTCCGGAGCGGGGCGGAAACGGGTTTCACCATTTCGTATAGGCAGGTAAACCATGCCGTATGGAACCTGGGCGTTCCCTATCCCATTCCGGATGCAGCAAACCGGCAGTTCACCCGTTTTGTTTCCCCTTGTACCAATCAGTACAAGCCTCTCAAAAAAATATTTTCCCCTTGTACCAATTGGTACGGGAGGTTCCAGAAAATATTTACCCCTTGTACCAATTGGTACGGGAGGCTTAGAAAAATATTTTGCCCTTGTACCAATTGGTACGGGAGGTTTAAGAAAATATTTTGCCCTTGTACCAATCGGTACAAGCCTTTCAAGAAAATATTTTGTCCTTGTACCAATTGGTACAAGCCTTTCAAGAAAATATTTTACCCTTGTACCAATTGGTACGGGAGGTTCCAGAAAATATTTTGCCCTTGTACCGATTGGTACAAGCCTTTCAAGAAAATATTTTGCCCTTGTACCAATTGGTACAAGCCTCTCCAGAAAATATTTTGCCCTTGTACCAATTGGTACAAGCCTTTCCAGAAAATATTTTGCCCTTGTACCAATTGGTACAAGCCTTTCCAGAAAATATTTTGCCCTTGTACCAATTGGTACAAGCCTTTCCAGAAAATATTTTGCCCACCCCGTGCATGTAGGGGGCAAGGCGTTCCTTGCTCCTACCGCGCTTTGTTTTGCAAATTAGGTGGAAATGAGGTTTCCGCCTGTACAAAAAGGAAAACGCCGGCGTACAGGGAGCGACAATCTGAATGAAACAATGAAAAAAGATGGCGAAGAACAAAAGGATAGAATCGGACTCCGCAGCAGAAAAGTACTACATCAGATAAAAGATACAAGATATCATACCCAGATTGAATCCTGCATGACAGGAAACAGCGCCCCAAATGGATTCAGCGAGTTTTTTGAAATGCAGGAACAGTAAACCGGCGCCAAACATACCTGATACCCAAATCAGAGTAGGAATTATCAGGAAATTCCACTGTCCATTCATGTATATGAGTCCGAAATGAGCAATATGGGTGATAGCAAATGCTGCGCTTTCCAGGATAACAGCAATTCTGTCACCCATTGATTTTTTAAAACTCGAATGGACTATTCCACGAAAAAATAATTCTTCCCCGATGGGACTGAACAACATTCCTGTGAGAGCGGTAATGGAGAATAAAACTATTTTATCGGATGGGGAAATGCTTGTAGGAATATGATAGGATTTCCCAATGTACGAGTACCAGTTATCGTAGCTATTACCATATAAACCCTGACCGAGGTAATGCAATAAAATGCTAAAAGCTACTCCTGCAACAAATGCTCCTAAAAGCCAGCCATATTTTTTAGTTGCCGTTATTCCGGCTTCTTTTTGTCCGTTCTTGCTTAAGAATACAAAGGGTAATATGGCAGACGTCAGCATGATCAACCCTATTGAACCGTAATTCCCTTCGATATTAGCCTGTAAAACCAGTATGAACCTCGGAATGCAAATTATCAGAATTAAGGAAAGACCGAATTTCCAATCGAAACTGAAAATTTTATACCAAAGAGGCCGCAATTCATCTCTCATTTAGAGTGTCAATGTTTAATATTTACGGCGGAATATTTCGGAGTACAGAATAGCTTTCTTCACTTCTTCCATATCCTGAAACGTATCGGAGGAGATGCCCGGACCGTTATCTTCATCGGAAGATTCCGGAAAGGCGGAGGAAGCCGCTGTCTGAAGCGTTCGTTCTCCTTCTCTGAACGAAGTATAGGCTGACTTCTTTTTGGGCGTTTTTACTTTTGCCTTTTGCATGGAAGGCGGGGGGAGTAGTATTTCTTCCGGAGGGAAACAGGCCGGTTCGGGATCACTGCCGGGCAGACCCGGTACTTCGGCGGATTGTTTTCTCTTTCTGACCGAACTCAGCAGACTGCTGATGCCGGCAATGACTAACACTACAATATATAACCAGTCACCCAGATTGTCCATAAGTTTAATTATTTTTGCACGACAAATGTATGAAAACAATTGATACGGGAATGGAATCGGGAGAGAAAATAAGGAGATAAAAAAATAAGGGTAACTTCGCAGCCACCCTTATTCGATTTAACCAAAACCTTAACTATGAAAAAATTTACGTTTTTCGATGGCAAAAATAGAATGAAAGATTATTGCCTGCAAATATTCACGATTCTTTTTTTCTATTTAAATAAATATTTAAATGTTATTAACAGGTAAAGGATGATATACAATAATAAAACCGATGATTTCACAACTCTTTATGCTAAAAGAGACAAAAAACTGTTCGTGGAAACCTACGGATGCCAGATGAATGTGGCCGACAGCGAAGTGGTTGCTTCCGTCATGCAGATGGACGGATACCAAATGACGGAGCATATTGAAGAGGCCGACGCCATATTGGTGAATACCTGCTCCGTGAGGGAGAACGCCGAACAGAAAATATACGGGCGCCTGCAATACTTCCACTCGCTCAAAAGGAAGAAGAAACACCTCATCATCGGTGTCCTGGGCTGCATGGCCGAACGGGTGAAGGAGACGCTGATTACCGACCACAAGGTAGACCTGGTGGCAGGCCCCGACGCGTATCTGGATTTGCCCAACCTGATAGGCGCCGTGGAACAGGGCGAAAAAGCCATCAATGTAAACCTGTCGACGCAGGAAACCTACAAGGATGTAATCCCCCTGAAAATAGGAGGAGTGCATATCTCCGGTTTCGTCTCCATCATGAGGGGATGCAATAACTTTTGCACCTACTGCATCGTACCCTATACGCGCGGAAGGGAGCGCAGCCGCGACCCGGAAAGCATCCTGAAGGAAGTGAGGGATATGCAGGAGAAAGGCTTCCGCGAAGTCACCCTGCTGGGGCAGAACGTCAATTCCTACCTCTTTGAAGAGGAAGGGCGCATCGCCGTCACCTTCCCCCTGCTCCTGAAGAGGGTGGCCGAAGAAGTACCCGGCATGAGGATTCGCTTCACCACATCGCACCCCAAGGATATGAGCGACGACACCCTCCGCGTAATGGCCGCCCATTATAATATATGTAAGCACGTCCATCTGCCCGCCCAGTCGGGAAGCTCGCGCATCCTGAAACTGATGAACCGCAGCTATACCCGCGAATGGTATCTGGAGCGCATCGCCGCCATCCGCAGGATTGTGCCCGACGCATCCATCACCACCGACCTCTTCTGCGGCTTCCATTCCGAAACGGAAGACGACTATCAGCAAACGCTTTCCCTGATGCGCGAGGCCGGATACGCCTCCGCTTTCCTGTTCAAATATTCCGAACGTCCGGGCACCTACGCCGCCAAACGCCTGACCGACGATATTCCCGAAGACGTCAAAACAAAGCGCCTGCAGGGCATGATCAACCTGCAGAACCGCCTCTCGGAAGCCGACAATCTGCGCGACGTCGGCAAGGAATTTGAAGTCCTCATCGAAGGCTTTTCCAAACGCTCCAGAGAACAGCTCTTCGGACGTACCGGACAGAATAAAGTGGTGATATTCGACAAAAAAAACTACCGCGTCGGCCAGTTCGTCACCGTAAAGATACACAGCGCCTCGTCGGCCACCCTCTTCGGCGAACCGGTCTCCGATCTCCGGTCCTGCACCGTCTAACGTCATCCTCACCATGAGAAAAGCGATACACAAAGCGATCTGCGCCGCCGCCCTCCTCCTCTTCTGCTGCACGACGCCGGGAAAGGCACAGTCGGGCGAATGGCAGGAACTGCTCGTCCACAGGCAGTATGCCGAAATAATAGCCCGCGCAGAGAGCCTCGGCGCAGACCGTTCGGACGATTACGGAAAAATGTACGCCCTGGCGCTGGCCTACGAAGGGATGCTGAAGCATCGCGAAGCCCTGCAATACTTCCGGATTTGCTTCGAGGCCGACTCCACCCGCACCGATCTCCTGAATGCCCTGGCACGCACGGAAGCCGCCCTGGGCAGAACAGCCGAAGCCGAACGCTACTACCGGAAGACGCTGGCCACAGACAGCGCCGATTTCTACGCCGCCTACCAGTTGGCGCGCCTCTATCTTCAGCAGGAAATGATCCCCAAAGCCCTGGAAGCATACGAATCGCTGCTCGGACGGGATCCCGCCAATCCCGTATTGCTGAGCGCCGCAGGCGACTGCTATACACGCCTCGGAGAATTGCCCCGCGCCGCCCTCTGCTACTTTCAGGCCTACGGCGCAAACCGCGACAATGCCCTGCAGGCCGGCGCCCTGATCAACACCCTGCTCCGCATGGGAGGCGAAGCGGCAAAAAGCGCCCTGGAGATATGCGATACAGCGCTGCACTACAACCCCCGCAGCCTGCTGCTGAGGCGAAGCAAAGCCATGACCCTGTTTGTAAATAAAAAGTATGCCGAAGCCGACACGCTCTACTCCACCCTGCTGGCCGAAGGCGATTCGCTGCCCGTCACGGTGGCCTACGGCGGCTTCTCGCGCTATTATGCCGGACAGTACATGCGTGCCGTCGATCTGCTTGAACCGGCCTACCGAAAGGACAGCACATCCGTAGACGCCGCACTGATCCTCGGTTCCGCTCTGGGAAAAACCTACGACCGGCAGCGCGCCTACACCCTTTTCGACCGTGCCGAAAAGCTGATGCAGCCCGATTCCTCGAAAGTTCGCCTGCTGAAACTCTTCCGGGCGGAAACACTCCGCCGCGACGCCCGCAACGACGAATCGGCCGCCCTCTACTACGAAATATGGATGGAAACGCCGCACATCGACATCCTGAAAACGCTGGCCGACCTCTATGCCGCACCGTCGGTCTCAGCCTGCCGGAGTGAAAACGAAAAGAGAAGAACCCTGTTCTGCCACACCCTGTATGCGCAGGAACAGTTGAAGTACACCAAAGATGCCGAACCGCTCGCCCGCACCCTCCATCTGCTGCGCTCCTTCCGGGAAGACGCCTTTTTCCGCAGCCTGACAGAACTCCCCATGACGTCTCCCGACGGCAAAAGAAGCGCCCTCACCGTGCATCGGCTTCAGGAACTTATTTCCCGGGGGAACCTATTAGTTAGAGAACAGTGAATCAATGCAGCATATCAACAAATAGTTGCGCTGCTGCTTTTGGCTTAATATTCATTATATCAGGTAAAAGGACTTTATTCCTTAAGTAAACGACATTGCTTCACTATTCGTTATTCACTGTTCACTATTCACTAACACCGTTGTTCGGTAAGCAAAAAATAATCGTAGTTTTGTGACGCCATACATGGAAGAAGAAAAACATACTTATTATAACTGTAAATAAAATTGAATTATCATGAACGAACTTTTTAGCGTAAAAGACAAAGTAATCATCCTGACGGGCGGAAGCGGAATCCTGGGAGCCTGCATGGCCAAACACTTGGCAAAGGAAGGAGCAAAGGTGGTGATACTCGACCGGAACCGGGAAGCCGGCGAAGCCCTGGCCGAAGACATCCGGGCAGCGGGAGGCCGGGCGCTCTTCCTCCTCTCGAACGTGCTGGACAAGGGAGTGCTGGAACAGAACAGGCAGGACATCCAGACGGCCTACGGGCGCATCGACGTGCTGGTAAACCTGGCTGGAGGCAATCAGGCCGGCGCCACCATCCCGCCGGATAAAACCATCTTCGACCTCAACTTGGAAGCTTTCCGCGGCGTGGTGGAATTGAACCTCTTCGGAACCGTCCTGCCCACCATGGTGTTTGCCGCCGTAATGGTGGAACAAAAGAAGGGAAGCATCATCAATATCTCTTCCGAATCGGCGCTGCGACCGCTCACCCGCGTCGTGGGCTACGGATGTGCCAAGGCGGCGGTGAGCAACTTCACTCAGTACATGGCAGGCGAACTGGCCATCAAGTTCGGCGAAGGACTTCGCGTGAACGCGCTGGCTCCCGGCTTCTTCCTTACCGAACAGAACCGCGCCCTGATGAGCAACCCCGACGGGACACCTTCCGACCGTTGCAATACCATCGTGGCGCATACACCCTTCCGGCGCCTCGGACAGCCGGAGGAACTGCTGGGAACGCTTCAGTGGCTGGCAAGCGACGCCTCGGCCTTCGTAACCGGTACGGTTACGCCGGTAGACGGCGGTTTCGATGCCTTTTCAATCTGATAGAAAGACAGACATTATTATACATCACACCATGAAATTAAAAGACAATTACCGATGGTCGCTGGTGGTACCCACCAGCATGGGCATACGGCTGACGCCGACGGCGCAGGGACAGCCGATACACAAAAGCGACCTCCTGTTCATGCAGGCCACCAGTGCGGAATCGAACGTAGCCAGCGTAGCCGCCTACCTGGGAATGCCCGTCAAGGTGCTCACCACCTTTGTGAAAGGCAGCCCCGTCGCCCAGTTTATCAAGGACAACCTCCATAGCCGCCACATCGCCTACGAGGGAAAGGAAGTGGAACAGGGAGGCCCCTGGGGATTCCGCCACCAGATCAATATTGCCGACAGCGGCTTCGGCACACGCGGCCCACGCGTATGGAACGACCGGAGCGGCGAAGTAGGCCGAACCCTGAACGTGCAGGACTTCAACCTGGAACGCCTCTTCGGAGAAGAAGGCGTACAAATCCTCCACCTCTCCGGACTGATTGGCGCCCTCTCGACCGACACCAGCCGCTTCTGCCTCGAACTGGCACGCACCGCCCGGAAATACGGCACAAGAATTTCCTTCGACCTCAACTACCGCGCTTCCTTCTGGAAAGGACGCGAACAGGAACTGAGCGACATATTCGGGGAAATAGCCTCCATCTCGGACATCCTGGCCGGCAATGAAGAAGATTTCCAGCTCTGCCTCGGCATCGAAGGACCCGAAGCCGGAGGGAAAGACATTGCCGCCAAGACCGACAGCTTCAAAGGCATGGTGCAGCAGGTGAAAAAAACCTATCCCGGCGCCTCCGTATTCGCCACCACCCTGCGCGAAGTGGTCAGCGCCAACCGCCACCTCTGGGGCGCCATCCTGCTGGAAGGCGAAACCTGGCACGCGGTAGAACCCCGTCCCATTGATGTGCTCGACCGTATTGGCGGAGGCGACGGCTTTGTGGGAGGACTCCTCTACGGCATCCTCAAAGGCTGGGAACCGGAAAAATGGTTGCACTTCGGATGGGCTACCGGCGCTCTGGCCACCACCTTCCTGACCGACTACGGACAGCCGGCCGACGAAGACCAGGTATGGAGCATCTGGAACGGCAATGCAAGAGTGCTGAGATAAACAGAATGGAACGACTGAAAATAGTAGCCGACCACAAAATCCCCTTCCTCAGGGGAGCGCTGGAACCCTTTGCCGACGTGGTATACCTGCCGGGCGACGCCATCGCACCGTCCGACCTGGCCGATGCCGACGCCATCCTGACGCGTACCCGCACCCGCTGCGATGCCGCCCTGCTCGGCGGAAGCCGCGTCCGGCTGATAGCCACCGCCACCATCGGATACGACCATATCGACACCGCCTACTGCGAGGCCAGCGGCATCCGCTGGATCAATGCACCCGGATGCAACGCCGCGTCCGTGCAGCAGTACATCGCGGCGGCCATCGTGACGTGGGTAAACGCACGGGGCCTCCGGCTGCAGAACCTCACGCTGGGCGTAGTGGGCGTGGGCAACGTGGGGAGCCAAGTGGCCAAAGCCGGCGCCGCCCTGGGGATGCGCGTACTCCGAAACGACCCGCCGCGTGCCGACCGGGAAGGCGCGGAAACCTTCACGCCGCTGGAGGAACTGCTTGGGCAGAGCGACATCGTTACCTGCCACACGCCGCTCACCCGAGACGGCCTCTACCCGACGTACCACCTGGCATCCGGCGCCTTTTTCGCGCAGATGAAAGCACGGGCGCTCTACATCAATTCCTCGCGGGGAGCCGTAGCCGATACGGCCGCGCTGAAACGCGCCCTTCAAACCCGCCTCTCCGCCTGCATCCTGGATGTATGGGAAGGCGAACCGACCATCGACTCCGAACTGCTGGAAAAAGCCTTTATCGGTACGCCACATATCGCCGGCTATTCGTGCGACGGGAAAGCCAACGGCACGGCGGCCTGCGTCCGCGAAGCCGGCCGCTTTTTCGGCCTCGACATCCCGCCCGACTGGTATCCCGCCGCCGTACCGCCGCCGCCGATGCCGGCCACGCTGCATATCGACTGCCGGAGAAAGACGCGCGAACAGGTATTCTTCGAAGCCATCACGCATACGTATCCGGTATGGGAAGACAGCCGGATGCTCAAGCAGTCGCCCGGAAGTTTCGAAAGACTGCGGGGCGACTACCGCATACGCCGGGAGTTCGGAAGCTTCAGCCTGCACCTGAATCAGGCAGACGGAACAACCGTAGACGCTCTGCAGGCATTGGGATTTAAAATAAACGGAAATACAGAATCAATTTAAATTGTAGCAATCAATGGAAAATTTAGCAGACATAGGTCTGATTGGTTTGGCCGTAATGGGTGAAAACCTTGTGCTGAACATGGAAAGTAAAGGATTCACCGTAGCGGTGTTCAACCGTACGGTATCCAAAGTGGATCACTTTATAAACGGTCGCGGAAGCGGGAAGCGCTTCATCGGCGCACATTCGGTGGAAGAACTCTGCCGTTCGCTCAAGCGTCCGCGCAAAGTCATGATGCTGGTGAAAGCCGGACAGGCGGTAGACGACTTCATTGAGCAGATTATTCCCTTTCTCGAACCGGGCGATGTGATTATCGACGGCGGAAATACCCACTTCCCCGACACCATTCGCCGAACCGCCTACGTAGAAAGCAAAGGCCTGCTCTATATCGGCACCGGCGTATCGGGCGGCGAAGAAGGCGCACTGAACGGCCCCTCCATGATGCCCGGAGGCTCCAGGGCAGCCTGGGAACCGGTGAAACCCGTCTTCCAAGCCATCTGTGCCAAAGCCGGCGGAGCGCCCTGCTGCGAATGGGTAGGCGAAAACGGAGCCGGACACTTCGTGAAGATGGTGCACAACGGCATCGAATACGGCGATATGCAGTTGATATGCGAGGTATACCAAATCATGAAAGACCTCCTGGGCATGTCGGCCGCAGAAATGCACGAAGTATTCAAGGAATGGAACGAAGGCGAGCTGAACAGCTACCTGATAGAAATCACCCGCGACATCCTGGCCTACAAAAACGAAGCCGGCGAGGTGGTAGTAGACAAAATCCTCGATACAGCCGGACAGAAAGGCACCGGCAAATGGACCGGCGTAGCGGCGCTGGACGTAGGCGTACCCCTCACCTTGATCGGCGAGTCGGTCTTCGCCCGCTGCCTGTCGGCTCAAAAGGCCGAACGCGTGGAAGCATCCCGGCAGCTCTCCGGCCCCAAACCGGCTTTTTCCGGAGATCGCGCAGCATTTATCAACGACCTGAAAAATGCACTCTACGCCTCCAAAATCGTATCCTACGCCCAGGGCTACCTGCTGATGAGGGAAGCCGCCAAAGAATACGGATGGAACCTGAACTACGGCGGCATCGCCCTGATGTGGAGAGGCGGATGCATCATCCGTTCCGTATTCCTCGGCAAAATTAAAGAAGCTTTCGACCGGACGCCGGAGCTCGCCAACCTGCTGCTCGATCCCTTCTTCCGCGAAAAGGTAACAGCCGCCCAGGACAGTTGGCGGAAAGTGGTATCGACGGCCATCCTGAACGGCATTCCCGTCCCCTCCATGAGCGCCGGGCTCACCTATTTCGACGGATACCGCACCGAACGTCTGCCCGCCAACCTGCTGCAGGCACAGCGCGACTACTTCGGAGCGCATACATACGAACGCATCGACCGTCCCCGCGGCGAATTTTTCCACACCAACTGGACCGGAAAAGGCGGCGATACGGCTGCCTCCACCTACATCGTATAGATTTCAAACCCGTAATTATCCTCAGGGAGCTTTCCGGCAGACAGGAGAGCTCCCTTTTTTTTCGTGATTATTAGGATATCATCCCAGAATGGTTATCTTTCCTCTATAATTCTTCTACTGTTAGCGTAGTATATGTTAGTCTTGTGCAATAATAGTTGGCAATAAGGCAAATAAATTCTATCTCACCCTTTTTGAAAGAATG
>JAISMW010000058.1 GCA_031276545.1 Tannerellaceae bacterium | reverse complement strand
TTTGTTCATAAATCTTTAATTTTTAAATTAATACTAAAAGAAAATATAGAGTTTACTATAATTTAGTTCTACATCCAAAGGTTCAACAAATCCATTTGTCACTTTTCCCGCTGTAACATGTAAACGAAGGTTTTTTTGTTACGGTTTTTCGGGGGTAAAATGGGGGTGGGAAATGCTCAAAAAAAAATGTCGTGGAAATGTCGTGGAAATGTCGTGAGAATGGACTGGAAAGTGGTTTTCTTGATTGCGAATGAGAACTGAGGGCGAACAAGGGTGATTCAATATAATGTGAATTTGTATCAATATAAATGCAACATCTCTGCCTGAAAGGCAGGACTGCGATCCTCTGTTTGCTACTGCATCCTGTCGGCAAGTCCTGCCTTCCAGGCAGGATTGCGCTTTGCTACGCTGCCGGGGGGCGCTGACCTTCGGTAGCGGAGATGGCGTCCCGCAGGGACTTTTGGGCGAAATCGTTTGACGAAGGTTTTTTACGTCGATACTTTTGACTGAAATCGTTTGACGAAGGTTTTTTTGCGCTGATGTTAATGACTGAAATCGTTTGACGAAGGAATGGGAACGAGGGTTGTAAAATTATAAATCATTCGGGAATTTACATTTCCCTGAGGGGACTGGGCTTCATCGGATGAGAAATGGTCGACACCCCAGGGGGATTTGGCGAAATCAAATGAGAAATGGCTAAACCCCCAGGGGGATGGGGCGAAATCAAATGAAAAAGGATAAAACCCCCAGGGGGATGGGGTGAAATCAAATGAAAAATGCGAAACACCTCAGGGTGATTTTACAAATCCGTTTGACGAAGGCTTTGCACCCTGAGGGGCTTGGCTGAAATCGTTCGACGAAGGCTTTACATCCTGAGGGACTTGACTGAAATCGTTCGACGAAGGCTTTTTGTGCTGAAACTTTCCGGCTTGCGGCGCCGGCGATTTTCCTGCCTCTGCGGCATTCCGCGATCCGTTTGCAGGGAAAGGGCAGAGTTTATTCGGCTGAAATGAATATCTTTGCGCCGTTAAGTATTCAAATGATATTAGTAATGATGATGACGCGAACAAATCTTTTCTCCCTTTTTCTATGTGCCGGAATGTGTCTGACGGGCTGTCTGGACGACAGCGAAACTTCCGTGGCGACGCGTACGGTGCTGGTCTATATGGCGGCCGACAACAATCTCAATTCTTATTCTTACGATAACATCCGCAGTATGATAGCCGGAGCGGAAGGGGACGTGCTGAACCGCGGGAACCTGCTGGTCTATCACGATTCGTCGGGCGAACTGCCCCGGCTTATCCGCATCCGAAGGGGAAGCGGAGGCGTGGTGGAGCAGGAGGTGGTCCGTACGTACGAAGACCGCAATTCGGCCTCGCCGGAGGTGATGCGTAGCGTGCTGGACGAGGTCTTCCTCGACGCGGCATACGGGGCCGACAGCTACGGACTGCTGCTCTGGAGCCACGGTACGGCCTGGCTGCCGGGGGAGAACCTGAAGAGCTATCTGCGGTCTTACGGACAGGACAAGCAGAACTTTATGGAGATTTATGAGTTGCAGGAGGCGCTGCGGGGATACCGCTTTGACTTTATTATCTTCGACGATTGCTATATGGCGAATATCGAGGTGGCCTATACCCTGCGGGAGAATGCGGAGTATATTCTGGCTTCGCCCACCGAGGTGCTGGCCGACGGCCTTCCCTACCGCTACATTGTGCCCTATCTGTTTTCCGGCGAGCCGGTGCAGAACGCGCTCACCCGGACGGGCGAACGCTTCTATACGTACTATAACGAACAGGACAGCTACCCTAAATCGGCCTCTATTGCGCTGATCAAGACCGCCGGCCTGGGCGAACTGGCCGCCGCAAGCCGGGAGATTCTGAGGGGCAGGGAAGCGGAGATTTTCAATCTGACGCTGACCGATATCCAGTTGATGGAGCGCCTTGGGCAGCCTCACCACGCGCTGTATGATTTCGGAGACTTCGTCCGCCAGTTGGCCACTCCCGAACAGTATGCGCGGTTTGAACGGGCGCTTGAGGAGGTGGTGGTCTATAAGAAGACCACCGATATTGCCTACTACAACGCAGAGGGAGGCCTCGGAGGGTACCCGATAGACCGGGAGCGTTTCTGCGGCATCACCTCCTACGTTCCCCAGTCGGCGCTGGAGAAACTGAATGAATGGTACCGGCGCTTGGACTGGTATAAAGCCGTATACGAATGATAGAGGCGGAAGGCATCACCAAGCGTTTCGGATCCCTGCAGGTGCTGAAGGGCGTCGACCTGCATGTAGCCCCAAGCGAAATCGTCGCCGTGGTCGGACCCAGCGGAGCGGGGAAAACGACGTTGCTCCAAATCCTCGGCACCCTCGATGCGGCCGACAGCGGAAGCCTCCGGCTGAACGGCGCCGACGTCGGCCGCCTGAACGGGAGGGAGCTGGCGGCTTTCCGGAACCGGAACATCGGCTTCGTCTTCCAGTTCCATCAGTTGCTCCCCGAATTTACGGCATTGGAAAACGTCATGATCCCGGCCTTGATAGGCAGGGAAAAACCGCGGGAGGCCGAACGGAGGGCGAGGGAGATACTGGATTTTATGAAGCTCTCCGATCGCCTGACGCACAAACCCGCCGAGCTGTCGGGCGGCGAAAAGCAGCGGGTGGCCGTAGCCCGCGCCCTGATAAACAATCCCGCCGTCATCCTGGCCGACGAGCCTTCCGGCAGCCTGGATACCCGCAACAAGGAGGAGTTGCACAGCCTTTTCTTTGAACTGAGAGACAGGATGAAGCAAACCTTCGTCATCGTAACCCACGACGAACGCCTGGCGCGGCATACCGACCGCGTGATTCGCCTCCGGGACGGACTGGTGACGGACGCCGGCGGCGCCTGACGTCCGCCGCCGTCCGTGGGATTTCCCTCCGTCCTATTCCAGCATATTTTTGATATAAGGAAGCTCCGGCAAGGCGCCGAAGCGATAGAAACTCCGGGCGTTCCCGCCCAGAAACAGCCTTTTTTCTTCGTCATCGAGCAAAGGCGAGCGCAGAATGAAGTCGTACGACATGCGGTAGGTAATGGCCACCATCGTGCGGGGATAGTCCGATCCCCACATCAGCTTTTCGATTCCAACCAGCGCGATCGCTTCCCGGATAGCCCGTACAGCGCCGGCAAAGGGATAAAATTCGGAATGAAACAGCCAGGTGATCCCTCCCGATTCGATGCGCACGTTCGGATGACGTGCCAGCCGGATCTGCTCCTGCCAGCCCGGACGCGAGACCATGCCGAAATGCCCGACGGCGATTCGCAGGCCGGGAAAGGCGGCGACGACCTCCTCCATCTCCTCCACCTGCAGGGCGCCGTCGGCCAAGTCGACCGACAGGAGTATATCCCTCTCTTCCATCCTCCGGAACATCGCCATCATTTCGGGGCAGGTAAGCCTTACGCGTCCTTCGGCTGTGATTAGTCGTCCGGCAGGGAGTTTCACGGCTCCGAATCCCTGCGCAATGAGTTGCTCCGCCTCCTGCAGATAGCCGGGACGCCGGGCGTCCACCAGCCCGCAGCAGAGAAAGCGCTCCGGATACGCCGCCTGCACTTCGCGGAGGTAGACATTCTGCGAACCGTCGATGTATTCTTGGGTGACGACGGCTGCCGCCACCCGTGCATAGTCCATATTGGCGAGGAAGATTTCGGCCGTATTCCTCCCGTCGGTCATATAGGGAGGCATCATCTGCCGGATTTCTCCCATGAAGGATGCTTTGCCGTCGCGGAGCGAGCAGATCCTCCGTCCCTCCACCACCGCATCCTGCGCGAGCCACAGATGGGCGTGGGCGTCTATGATGATATAGTCCGTCATGTTCCTTTAGCTGTTCAGCCAGGTATCGCGAAAGCGCGGTTCCAGCAGCGCTCTTACTTCCCGGTAGAGCGATTCGTCGAAGGGAGCTTCCACCCAGCGGATGTTCTGCAGCGCCGTTTCGGGGCGCGTGGTACTAAAGAGAGTAGTGGCTATCCGGGGATTTCCGGCGGCGTATTGCACGGCCAGCCGTTCGATGGATTCTCCCTTAGACCGGCAATGCTGCACAGCCCTCCGGCAGACTTCCTGCAGACGGGGCGTAGCCGGATGCCAGGCGGGCGCTCCCCGTTCGGTGAGCAGTCCCATCGAAAAGGGCGAGGCGTTGATCACGCCGACGTGCCGGGATTCAAAGTAATCCAGGTAGTCGGCCAGTGCGTCGTCATTCAGGCAGTAGTGGCAGAAGGAGAGCACCGTTTCGACGGCGCCGGGCGGCGTATGATCGACTACGTACCTGAGGTGCCGCAAGGTCAGATTGGTGACGCCCACATGTCCCACTACTCCTTTTTCGCGCAGTTCCACCAGCGCCGGAAGGGTTTCTCCGCAAACCTGCTCCAGATCGGCAAATTCAATATCGTGTACCTGGATCAAATCCACGAAATCCACCCGCAGACGTTCCATGCTTTCATAAACGCTGTCGGTAGCCCTGCGTGCGGAATAGTCCCAGGTATTGACGCCGTCCCGGCCGTAGCGTCCCACTTTGGTGGAGAGGAAGTAGCGCTTCCGGTCTATCCCCTCCAGCGCCTTCCCCAGCACGATTTCGGCCTTGTAATGGCCATAGTAGGGAGAGACGTCGATAAAGTTGACGCCGTTTTCCACGGCCGTATGGACGGTTCGGATGCCGTCGGCCTCTTTCAGCGGATGGAAGACGCCCCCCAGCGAAGAGGCTCCCAGACTGAGCTGGGACACCTTCATGCCTGTTTTTCCTATTTCCCGGTATTCCATCTCAGCTTCCGTGTTGAAAGGGTTCATCAATCATTTCAGACTCCAGGTGAGCGCCCGCCGGCTTGTCGAACGTGATTTTAAAGGCGCAGGCATAGTCGCAGGGGGCAGTTCCGGCCTGCGACAGCCGGAGTCCTTCGGCGGTCTGTTCCCACGTCACCGCTTCATCCGAGCCGAGCAGGCGGACGGACAGAATCTTTGCGTCGGCTATGGCGTCGGGGTTCAGCGATCGAACCAGCACGTTCGAGGCGTCGGGGTTCAGCACGATGGCATAGAGATCGTTTCCCCTTGCCGTGAAGCGGATATCTTCCGCCGTATAGGGCGTAGACGCATTGTCGCTGAAGGAGCCGGCCGTTCCCGCAGTATTTCCCTCGCCGGACTTAGCCCAGCAGCGGGTGGCGTAGATGGCCTCGCCGTTCACCTTCAGCCATTCGCCGATGGCGAGCAGGACGGCTTTCTGCTCTTCGGTGATGCTTCCGTCGGCCCTGGGGCCGATGTTGAGCAGCAGGTTTCCGTTTTTGCTTACGATGTCGATCAGGTCGTGCACGATCTGCTCCGGCGATTTGTTTTCTTCACCGTCAATGTAGCTCCAGGACTTTTTGCCGATCGAGGTATCGGTTTGCCAGGGATATCTGCGCATACGGTCCAGTTTGCCCCGTTCCACGTCGCCCACCTGTATACGGGTGGGGTATCCCGATTTGGTGTTGACCACTACGCCTTTGCCCCAGTCCAGCGCACAGTTGTAGTAGTAGGCAAGGAATTTATTGAACCAAGGTTGGATAGCCGGACTTGCCACCGTCCAGTCGAACCAGATCAGTTGAGGCCGGTATTTGTCGATCAGTTCGTGGGTATGCGCCAGGAGGTCGAGCCCGACGGCGTCGTCGTAGGCCTTTTCGTCGGCCAGCCTTCTGCCGTACAGTGTAATCGTGCTGTCCTGTACGTCCGAGGGAAAAGCCATTCCTCCATTGTAGAACCAGGCGTTCTCCAGGCGATGCGTGGAGAGTCCGAAGACCAGCCCTTCCTTCTCGGCGGCCTGTTTCAGCAATCCGATGACGTCTTTTCGAGGCCCCATGTCTACGGCGTTCCACGGATTCCGGTCGCTGTCGTACATGGAGAATCCGTCGTGATGTTCGGCCACGGGTACCACGTACCGGGCTCCGGCGGCCTTGAAGAGAGCGACCCATTCGGCAGCGTCGAACTTTTCGGCGCTGAACATCGGGATAAAGTCTTTGTACCCGAACCGGGTATGCTCTCCATACGTCCGGATGTGGTGGAGATATTCGTCCGAATTTTGCCGGTACATATTCCGGGGATACCATTCACTCCCGAATGCGGGAACGGCGTAGACTCCCCAATGAATGAAGATGCCGAATTTGGCGTCGGCAAACCATTCCGGAAATTCGTAGCCGGCCGCCAGACTTTCCCAGTCGGGCAGGAATACTTCGGCGCCTTGCGGCGAAGCGGTCACGCTATAATCTTTTGTTTGTCGGGCGGTCTGTGTACATGCCGTGATGCACAGAAGAACCGATAAGGATACGATGTAAATTTTCATGACGTATAGAATTAAAATTAGTGCGGGAAGATAGTGATTCTTTCTTTTTCGCCGCCACACAAAAGCGTTTAAAAATAGATATATCTTTACGCCGGTCTAAAAAAGCAACAGTATGTACAGAATAGGACTTCTTTCCGACACGCACGGATATTGGGACGACCGGTACAGGGAATATTTCTCGCCGTGCGACGAGATATGGCATGCCGGCGACATCGGTTCGGCGGAAGTGGCGGAGCGCCTGTCCGCTGTCAGGCCGCTCCGTGCCGTTTGCGGCAATATAGACGGTCAGCCGCTGCGCCTTCAGTACCCTCCGACGGCGCAATTTACCGTAGAAGAAGTATCGGTACTGATGACGCACATCGGCGGCTATCCGGGAAGATACGATCCGTCCGTCCGGAAAAGGCTTTACGGGCTACGTCCCCAACTGTTTATTGCCGGTCATTCGCATATCCTGAAGGTGATGTACGATGAAAACCTGGGGTGCCTGTACATGAATCCCGGCGCTGCCGGCAAGAGCGGCTTCCATCAGGTACGCACGCTGCTGCGTTTTTCCATTGAAGGGAAAAAGATAAAAGATCTCGAAGTGATAGAGCTTGGCTTACGGTGAGATACTTTCGGCCAGCAGAACGGTACTCTGCAGATAGGGAAACTCCTTGCAAAAATATTCGCTGAATATGCCAGCCTCCATCTCCGCCTCGATCTGTTTGGTCGTCCACAGCTTGCCGGCAGTCAGGTGTTTCAGTTGCTCCTCCGTACGCAGCGTGACGGCATAGAGGGAAACCAGTTGCTTCACCTTGTTGTTTTCAAACGTATAATGAATCATAAAACGAGGCTGTGCCGATGCATCGTCTTTCAGATTGCCGATGATGTCCTGCACCACGCTTTCCCGGCTATGACGAAAGAGTATGTACTTGTGGAAGGGGTGATCCAGCAAACCCGGCGATACAAAGGATTCCGTCTCTCTTTTCTTCAGGTACAGCATCCCTTTATAGACTGCGGCGATGCGCACCACCGGATGGTAGTACTTTCTGTGCGACATTCTCTCTATCGAATAAGCCACACTGCCCACGATGCGCCCCTTATTGTTCAGTACCGGCAGCCAGATTTCCTCTTCCATCTTTCTGTACAGCATATAGGTACGGATTTGCCCGTACACTATCACCACAACGCCTATCAACGCTCCCACATAATGATAGAAGATGCGGATAAAACCGGAACTGTGGAAGGAATCCTCCGGCAAGTGGGTATACAGCAAGGCAACAAACAGGTACAGCGTATACAGCGTCTGGAGAATTTCGGCGATGAAAAAGGCCTCGTTCAGCGTGGAACGGAACAGCACCTGCTGGGGAAGCAACCAGTCTTTGGAACGGTACAGGATACTGCGCCTGAAAAAACGGGCAAACCCCAGGATGCAGACCAGCAAAATCTCGGCCACAATGGGCGAATAAATGTGCAGGGACTGTAAATCAAAGAAAAGAAAGAATGAATAACCCATGTACGCCAGCAGGGTGGGAAGCAACAGAAACTGGTAAATGTCTTTCTTCACCAGCAGATGAAATACAAACAGCAGCAGCAGGCACAGCGAGATACCGACGAGAAACGATACAATATACGAAACGTAAAGATCCAGAATCATGGACAGCAGCATGGGGATAATCCCTATGGCCTGATTATTCAAGATTCTTTTCGATCGTATCTCCATGCGCTTGCTCTTCCTTACTTAATACTACAACAATTACCGGGCAGAAAAAGTTCACTCATTCGATATGTTTTTCCGCATAATACGAAGAACGTACCAGCGGAGCGCTTTCCACGTGCCGGAATCCTTTCTGCAGGGCTATGGCCTTATACGTATCAAACAGGGAAGGCGGGATGTAGGCCGACACCGGAATATTCTTTTCCGAAGGTTGCAGGTACTGCCCGACGGTCAGGATGGAAACGCCGGCCGACAGAACGTCGTCCATCAATTCATAGACCTCCGCTTCCGTCTCTCCCAGACCCACCATGATGCCGGTTTTGGCCGTCACCTGCCGCCGGGCAATCTGCCTCAGTACGGAAAGGCTTACGTCGTATCGGGCCGAACTGCGGATATCGGGTGTGATGCGCCGGACGGTTTCCATATTGTGCGAGACAATTTCGGGAGAAGCCTCAATCACGGTATCTATCAGCTCCGTCCGTCCCTGAAAATCGGGAATCAGCACCTCGAGGGTGATCCGGGGATTCGCCTGCTTGATGGCGCGTACCGTAGCCGCCCAATGCCGGGCGCCCAGGTCGGGCAGGTCGTCCCGGTCTACGGAGGTAAGCACGGCATGTTCCAGTCCCATCAGACGGATACTTTCCGCCACATGCTCCGGTTCGTCGGGATCCAGAGGCAGGGGGCGGCCGGTCGGCGTATGGCAGAATTTGCAGGAACGGGTGCACACATTGCCGCCAATCATAAAGGTGGCGGTGCCCCGGCTCCAGCATTCGCTTCTATTGGGGCACCTGCCGCTGCTGCATATCGTGTGCAGGCCGTGCGACCGTACGATGCGCCCGGTTTCTGCAAAACGATCCGTTCCCCCCAGTTTGACTTTCAGCCAGTCCGGCTTTCGGGTGTGTGGCGTCATCTTTTACAGATTATCGAACAGGAAATCAGCCATCCGGGTGTAGAGATGGTAACGGGTATTGCCGCCGGCAATACCGTGGTTTCGGTCTTTGTATATTTGCATCTCAAACTGTTTCCCCGCCTGAACCAGCGCTTCGGCATATTCCAGGGTTTGATGAAAATGCACGTTGTCGTCCCCCGTTCCATGTACCAGCAGGAGTTTTCCCTGCAGATTCTTTGCCAGACGGATAGGCGACGTAGCGGCATAGCCCTCGAAGTTCTCCTGCGGTGTGCGCATATACCGTTCGGTATAGACCGAGTCGTAGAACTTCCAGTCGGTCGGCGGAGCTACGGCAATACCTGCCCTGAACGTTCCGTTGCCCGTACTCATCGACATCAGGGTATTGTAGCCGCCAAAACTCCATCCCCAGATAGCGATGCGGTTTTGGTCTATGTACGGAAGCTTTCCCAGCGCCTGCGCGGCTTCCACCTGGTCTCTCGACTCCAGTTCGCCCATTCGCAGATACGTACATTTACGGAACGTTTCTCCCCTGGCCCCGGTTCCTCTGCCATCTACGCTCACCACCACGATTCCCTTGGCAGCCAGGTAATATTCCCATCCGAAGCCATAGCTGTCCACTACTTCCTGCGAGTTGGGCCCGCTGTATTGCAGCATCAGTACGGGATATTTCTTCGTTTCGCTAAAACCGGCCGGTTTGAGTATCCAGGCGTTCAACTCAAAATCGGAGGCAGTATGTATTTTGAAAAATTCTTTCTTTGGAAGAACATATCCTGCCAGGACTTGCTTCAGGGAGGCATTATCCTGCAGTACGCGCAGTTCTTTCCCCGATTTGGTCTCGTTCACCGTGATGCGCATCGGCGTGGAAATAGTGGAATGGCGGTTGACATAATAGGCGAAATTGGCGCTGAAATCGGCATGGTTCGTTCCTTCGACCGCCGACAGTTTGGTCTTTACGCCCTTCGCATCAATCCTGTAAACCGAACGGCGAAGCGGACTTTCTTCCGCCGATTCGTAATACACCGTTTGGGTAGCCTCGTGGTAGCCGCACAGTTGGGTCACATCCCATGCCCCCTGCGTCACCTGTCGCTGCATGACTCCCGTAGGCGTATGAAGGTAGATATGCGCATAGCCGTCTTTTTCGCTCACATACGTAAAACCGTTTTTATGGAAATGGATGGACTTCATCCAGTCCGAATCAATATACCGCTCGTTCTCCTCGCGGAGAATAAGGCGGAAGACGCCACTCCGGGGATTCGCATAATACATATTGAATATATTCTGATGCCGGTTTAAAGTCATAACCGCCAACTGGTCGGGGTTATGGGTAAAGACAATACGCGGAATATAGCTTTCGGCATCCACCGGCACATTCAGTTCTTTCACATCCTTGGTGGCAACACTGTAGGAATGAAGTGTTACTCTCGAATTTTTTTCTCCGGCCTTCGGATACTTGAACCGGTAGTAGCCCGGATAAGTCCCGCTTCCGTACACCTGCATGGAAAACTCCGGCACATCGGTTTCATCAAAACGCACAAAAGCCAGTATCTCGCTGTCGGACGACCAGGCCATCAGATTCGTGACCGAGAACTCCTCCTCGTATACCCAATCCGTTATCCCGTTGCGTATTTTGTTCGTTTCGCCATCTCTGGTGACCTGCACTTCCGTATCAAAATCAAACTTCCTTATCCATATATTATGATCCCTTACAAACGCACACATGCGTCCATCGGGCGAAAAGGTAGGAATCATCAACTTCCCCGGCCGGTCGGACAGAGGCTTTACGTAATTGCGTCGCACATCATAATCGTACACCATCGACTGGAACGAGCGGCGGTAGATATATTCCGTCTCGCGCCACACGATAATACGATGTCCCGTACTGCTAATCATATACCCCTCAAACGAATCGAACGGACATTCCCGTGCCGTCAGGACATTAAACAGCGTATCCACCGGCTCTCCCGTTCGGTACGCATATTTAACAATCATATTCCGCTCCCTGTTTATTGCCGTATAATGCTCGCCATCGGGCAGCGAACGCATCTCTCCCACATTAGTTTCCTGACGGAACACACCATCCGTAACATCCCTCAAAGTTACCTGCTTACTTCCCTCCTGGGCAGAGAGAGACCCTCCCATAACGGTGGAAAGCAAAAAATAAAAAACAGACCGTTTCATGAATTTAATTTAAGTTTAGAAAATGAGACGCAAACGTACATGAAAATTTTCAGAATCACAGTGTTCCGATATAAGTTGTTGTCATATTTTTACACAAGTTAAGAAATACCGCCATTCAGCACACATCCATTTCCCCACATTTTTTTTTGAGCATTTCCCACCCCCATTTTACCCCCCAAAAACCGTAACAAAAAAACCTTCGTTTAAATGTTACAGCGGGAAAAGTGACAAATAGATTTGTTGAACCTTCGGATGTAGAACTAAATTATAGTAAACTCTATATTTTCTTTTAGTATTAATTTAAAAATTAAAGATTTATGAACAAAAAGTTTTTTACTTTGATTGCCGGCCTACTGATGCTGGCAGCAT
>JAISMW010000009.1 GCA_031276545.1 Tannerellaceae bacterium | reverse complement strand
AAAAGGGAACTGCCCTTATTTATAGTGCAAATTTAATGCTTTTAAAGCTAATCGCAATATACCGCATTTTATCAAATGCTTAAAGTGGGAGAATGGGAGTCCTTAACTAAACGACATTGGATTAAATTCTATCAAAAAAGCAAATAATATCTCATTTTTCAGTTTCGTAGAAAAAGGCCGGAAAGACCGGAAAACCGGCATGATGCGGCGCTTCGCGAATGGAGAATGAGTTGTAGCTTCAAGAAAAGAAATTTTGCTTGACAAAAGGATATTAGCTAATAATATATATTTTTGCACCTTATAGAAATTCACATATATAAAGCTGTATCAAAATGAAAAAAATGTTGTTTGCCTTGCCGGCTCTTATCGCCTTGTTGTCGTGCGAAGGCCCGATGGGCCCCATGGGGCCTCCGGGAGAAACAGGGGTGGAAACCCAGTGGAAGTCCATCTATTATACGGTAAAAGAAAATGACTGGAGGCTGAAAGGCGGACAGGGCGCTCCCAATTCCTATTACCAGTTTGAGTTTGAAGAACCGGAACTTTCCGAGTTTATTTACAAAGAAGGCGTAGTGATGGGCTATACCGTAGAAAACTCCGGCACACTCGAAGAAGTGCTCCGTCCGTTGCCCGACACCTGGCCCATAGCCGACGGACCGGATGTATGGAGCGAATCCGTCACCTTCGACTATATGCCGGGATCGGTGGCCTTTTACGTGGGGTACAGCGATTTCGCCACAAACATACTTCCGCGTACCATGAAGTTTAAACTTATGATGATTTGGTAAGCCATGCAGATACAGAACAGTACTTTTGAAATGGTGGCCAAAACCCTCTACGGGTTGGAAGACATCCTGGCCGGTGAACTCCTTGCACTGGGTGCCAACGATATCGAAATAGGCCGGCGGATGGTCTCTTTCACAGGAGACCTTGAGTTGCTCTACAAAACCAATCTGTGCTGCCGGACCGCCTTGCGTATCCTGAAGCCTATCTGCCACTTTAAAGCCAAAGACGCCGATGCGGTGTACCGCAAAGCCAGGGAAGTGAACTGGGAAGACTATTTATCCATCGACAAAACGTTTGCCATCGACTCGGTGGTACATTCGGAAGAATTTAACCACTCGAAGTTCGTGGCCTACAAAACCAAAGACGCCATCATGGACTACTTCATGGATAAATACGAGAAGCGCCCCTCCGTGAGGGTGAACAATCCCGACATCTACATCCATATCCATATTTCGCACAACGACTGTACCCTCTCCATAGACAGCTCCGGAGAAAGCCTCCACAAGCGGGGCTATCGCATCGAACAGACGGAAGCGCCGCTGAACGAAGTGCTCGCCGCCGGCATGATACTGAAAACCGGCTGGAAAGGCGAATCGAACTTCATAGACCCCATGTGCGGATCGGGAACCCTCCTGATTGAGGCCGCCATGATTGCGCTCAATATCCCCCCAGGGATCTACCGCAAAGAATTTGCCTTTGAAAAATGGCTGGATTTCGACGCCGGCCTCTTCGACCGTATCTACAACGACGACAGCGACGAACGCGCCTTCACCTTCAAGTGCTTCGGAAGCGACATCTCGCCGACCGCCATCGAAATAGCCGACAAAAATATCCGGAACGCCGGACTCCGGAAATACGTCGACCTGAAAGTCCTCCCCTTCCAGCAATACAGCGAGGCGCCCGGTCCGGGCATCATGGTAACCAATCCGCCCTACGGAGAACGACTCTCCCCGCGAGACCTCTCCGACCTCTACACCATGATAGGCGAGCGGATGAAGCACGTATTCGCCGGGTTCAACGTCTGGATCATCAGCTACAAGGAAGAATGTTTCGAGAAAATAGGACTCCACCCCAGCGAAAAAATACAGATGATGAACGGAGCATTAGCCTGCGAATACCGCCGCTACGAAATGTTTGAAGGCACAAACAAGGAATACAAAAAAGCGCTGTCCATCGACGGCCTGGACGTACGCCCCGTGAAACGCACACCCGATTCCCGAAAAGACAAGCCCGACAGACCCGAACGCCGCTTCGCCGCCGCTCACCCGGACGATAACCCAGACGACGGCAGCGAAGACTACCCGGACCGGAAGCCGGCCAAGAAAACGTACAAAAAGAAAAAGTTCGACAATTGAAACATGAAGCTATGAACATACTGCTCCTGGGCTCCGGTGGACGGGAACACGCCCTGGCCTGGAAAATCAGACAAAGCAGGAAACTGAGCCGCCTCTTCATCGCACCCGGAAATGCCGGCACCGCGCAGGAAGGCACCAATGTGAACCTGAGCGCAACCGACTTCCCCGCGCTGGGGAACTTCGCCCTCGCTCACGATATACATATAATAATAGTAGGACCCGAGGAACCGCTCGTGAAAGGTATCCGCGACTTCTTCCTGAACGACCCCCTCCTGAAGCACATCCCCGTAATAGGCCCCGGCCGCGAGGGAGCACGCCTGGAAGGAAGCAAGGACTTCGCCAAAGCCTTCATGATGCGCCACGGGATCCCCACCGCACGGTACCGCAGCATCACGGCCGGAAGCATCGACGAAGGATTCCGCTTCATCGACTCCCTGAAGCCCCCCTGCGTGCTGAAAGCCGACGGACTGGCCGCCGGAAAAGGCGTACTGATCGTCGACAGCCCCGAAGAAGCCAAAAAAGAACTGAGCGAAATGTTGGCCGGCAAATTCGGCGAAGCAGGGAAAACCGTCGTCATCGAAGAATTTCTCGACGGAACCGAATGCTCCGTATTCGTCCTAACCGACGGCAGCCACTACCGGATCCTCCCCGTTGCCAAAGACTATAAACGCATCGGCGAAGGCAACACCGGACTCAATACCGGAGGAATGGGAGCCGTATCGCCCGTTCCTTTCGCCGACAAAATCTTTATGGAAAAGGTCGAAACACGCATCATACGCCCCACCGTGGAAGGACTCAAAGCCGAAGGCATCGACTACCGGGGCTTCATCTTCCTGGGGCTGATCAGCGTGGCCGGCGAACCCTACGTCATTGAATACAACTGCCGCATGGGCGACCCGGAAACCGAAGTCGTCCTGATGCGCATGCAAAACGACCTGCTGGAATGGCTCGAAAGCGTAGCCGCCGGCACACTCGACCGGCACACCCTGAGGGAAGACCCCCGCACGGCCGTCACCGTGATGCTCGTCAGCGGAGGATACCCCGAAGCCTACGAAAAAGGGAAGCCCGTCTCCGGCCTCGACGCACTCCTCCCCCCGGACGCCGTGATCTTCCACGCCGGCACCCGACAGACCGACGCCGGCGTCCTTACCGGCGGAGGACGCGTGCTGGCCGTCAGCTCCCTCGGAAGCAGCCGCGACGAAGCCCTGGCACAGACCTATCAGGCCATCGCCTCCCTGCATTTCGACAACATGTATTTCCGCACCGACATCGGTTTCGATTTGTAATACATGAAAGGCAAATCCTTCAGCTACGATAAACAGTACAGCATAGACACGCCCGTCAATTACGCCATGCTGACGGGCGTCTCCCTGTTCTTCTGGATAGCGGGATATGCAGCCTCCACGGGCTACCCGGTGCACAGCGAAGCCTCGGCCACACCCCTCTGGCAACTGGTCTGCCGGGTACTGCCGGGCAAAACCTTTACCTACCTCGCCGGGATACTCCTCACCCTGGGGGGAGCCTTTCTGATCTACCGGGCTAACTACATACTCGTCATCATCCGCGAAAAAACCCTGATGCCCTTCTTCCTCTACCTCCTGCTTATCAGTACCAACCCGAACTTCTTCCCCCTGAAGCCCTCCTCGCCGGGAGTCTTCTGCCTCATCCTGGCCTTTTACCGGTTGCTCAACTCCTACCACGATGCCGCATCGGTACAGAAAACCTTCAGCGCCGCCCTGCTCATCGGCGTCGGCAGTCTGCTGTGGGTACACATCCTCTGGTTTCTGCCCGTCTTCTGGCTGGGGATGTACAACTTCAAAGTACTCTCGCCGCGCACCTTTCTGGCCTCGCTCACCGGAGCCGGTCTGGTATACTGGTTCCTGCTGGGCTGGTGCGTATGGCAGCGCGACTTTACGCCCTTCACGGTACCCTTCGCCTCGATGGCCGACATCGGTTTGCCCGGTCGTCTGTGGCAGTCGCCCCTCATACACTGGCTGCCGGTACTCTGTGCCGCCTTTCCGGCGATGATAGCCATCGTCAATATCCTGCTCCACGAGCACGACGACAATCTTCGCACCCGCCGGTTTCTCTCCTTCCTCATCCTGCTCTCGGCCGCCTCGCTGGGGTTGTTTCTGGTGTACAGGCAGTCGTCCGACGAATTTCTGAACGTCATCTGCATGCCGGTATCCATACTGGTATCGCACTTTTTCACCGTAAAGAAAGGACGGAAAAAATGCCTCCTCTACTACGCGCTCATGCTCGCCTACATATCCCTTTCATTCCTGCGTTCCTCATGGATATTCTTGTCGAGTACGGTTATTTAGGCGTATTTTTGGCATCCTTCCTGGCCGCCACCATCCTGCCGTTCAGCAGCGAAGTAGTACTCACCGGCGTCCTCTGGGCCGGAGCCGCCCCGCTACCCTGTCTGATAGCCGCCTCGCTGGGCAATTCCCTCGGAGGCATGACCTGCTACTGGATCGGCCTGCTGGGCAAAACCGAATGGATAGAAAAATACCTCAAGCTGAATCCCGCCAAACTCCGCCGCATACAGTCCTGGGTACAGGGAAAAGGCTCCTGGGCAGCCTTTTTCGTATTCCTTCCCGGCGTAGGCGACTTCATTGCCGTAGCCTTGGGATTCCTTCGGGCCAATGCCTGGACGGTAGCCCTGGCGATGACCGCCGGCAAAACCCTGCGTTACTGGATTTGGATGGAATTTATCTTCAAGGTACACGCCATGATGTAGCGGGAGAAGCCCCATTCACCGCTCCGTCAGCACAAAGCGGCGGAAGCTCAGTTCGTCGCCTTTACCGCTTTTATGCTACCTTTACACCGCAAAATAATTTTAACACCATGATGATGAACGATAAGGAAACCGCAGGAAAAGCCTCCACAGATGGAGAAGAAATAAACACATCCGATTTCTCGGCATGGGTTACAGTGCTGAAATCGAAAATATATTACGTCCGGAATAAACTGGCATTTTCGATCAACTCTCAAATTCTTGAATTATACTGGGAAATAGGCAGAGAAATTGCCGAAAAGCAGGAAAAATCAGGTTGGGGCAGCGGATTTATCGAACGGATTGCAACCGAACTGAAGCATGAATTTCCCGAAATCAAAGGCTTCTCGCGACGAAATGTATACGCCATTTTGCAGTGGTACCGGTTCTATTCCGCCAAATATCCATTTGTGCCACACGGTGTGGCACAAATACCGTGGGGACATAACCGCCTTATCATTACAAAGGTAAAAGACCTGGATGAGGCTGAGTTTTATTGTCGGGCAACTGCTCTAAACGGCTGGGACAGGGATACGCTGGAAATACAGATAGACAGCAGATATTACCGGAAAACGGGGAGCGCCACGCACAATTTCATGGCTACACTGCCCGAAGAACAGTCCAAACTTGCCGCACAGTCCCTGAAAGACCCTTATAATTTCGATTTTCTCGGCCTGGAAAATGATGCACTGGAAAAAGCTATTGAAGACGAACTGACCAGAAACATTACCAAATTTTTGCTCGAACTCGGCAAAGGATTTGCCTTCCTCGGACGACAGTACAAAATAGAAATCGGAGAAACCGATTATTTCCTGGACATGCTTTTTTACCATCTGGAATTACGCTGCTACGTCGTGATAGAACTGAAAGCAGGAAAATTCAAACCCGAATATGCCGGCAAGCTGAACTATTACCTGTCGGCAGTAGACACGCTGCTGCGAAAAGCGAACGACAATCCCACCATCGGTATTCTGCTGTGCAAAAAGAAAAATAAGATTGATGTCGAATACGCCCTCCGGGACATCAACAAGCCGATGGGCGTCAGCGAATATCGACTGACGGATGCTATCCCCGAAGATATCAAAACACAGTTACCTTCGGTGGAAGAAATAGAGCGGGTACTGGAAAACCGGCAACAAAACGACTCGAACCCTGAAAGTTGAACGTAGAGAATTGAACACACTCTCAACGTTCCGCTCCATTCACCGCTCCGTCAGCACAAAGCGGCGGAAGCTCAGTTCGTCGTCGCTAAATTCCGGATTCAGGTAGTGGCTGTCGGAAATATACAGCCCGTCTTCGCGGACAAACATCAGTTGGGAATTGTACGTATAGTCGGGCATCAACGTTTCGCCGATGACGCGGAAGTCGCTGTCCAGGATGATAACGGAAAAACGCTTCCGCCCGTACTGAAGCAGTTCCATGCCGCGGACGTCTTCTTCTAT
>JAISMW010000048.1 GCA_031276545.1 Tannerellaceae bacterium | reverse complement strand
ATAATGAAAATAAAAATGTGTCTCATGATATATTCTTTTTTTGTTGATATGTAAATACTGTTTTTTTATACCGCTGTCTCTTCGTAATACTCTTTCCTGAAGAAAAACAGTAAGGCGATCAGCACCATGGCTGCCGAAAACACATAGAAGAACGACAGGGAAGCAATCCCTGCGGACAGACCGTAATGCGTCTTCACCACGCCCAGCACAAGGGGCGCCATGGATCCGGCCAGAAAGGCAAAGGCCGTCATGATTCCTACGGACGAAGCCCGGAGGCGAGGCTCGATTACATCGAACAATGCGGCGTAGAGATTGGAGTCGTATATGCCGCGAAAAAATCCGAACAGAGCCAGCGCAGCATAGCTGACATATAAATTGGAGGTGTAGCCCATGATAAAGATGAACGGAGCGCCGAGCAGCAAGCCGAAAAATTCCGTATACATCCGTATCGTTTTTCTTTTCTGCGCAAATCGGTCCGATATTTTTCCGCCGAGCAAAACCCCTGCAAAAGCTAAGGCAAAATGGAAAAACATGGAGGTGAAACCTGCTTCGGAGAGCGACAGTCCGTATTTTTCGTGATAGAAAGTCGACATCCACGTTAGATATCCCGTATTCACGAAAACCATTCCGCCAAAAGCCAGGCATAGCATCCAAACCGTTTTCTTTGAAAAAATCTTCCTGACCACATAGCGAAGAGACAGCCTTGTTTCGTTGCTCACCGGCTGACCGGTATCTTTCATCCTGAAAAAAATATATGCAGCCAAAATGATTCCTCCCAGTCCGAAGGTGAAGAACGAAAAGCGCCATCCAAACCGTTCGCCGATATAAGCGGCTATAAAGCCGCTCGCCACGATCCCTGCATACAGCGAAGTTTGATGGATGGACATCGCCATGGCGCGCGTCTTCCGGTGATACTGGCCAATCAGCGAGGTGGCGGAAGGATAGTAAAACGCTTCTCCGCCGCCGGTGGTGACGCCGCGCATGACGATTAACGCAATCAGCCCTCCGCTGAATCCCGTCAGCAACGTGCCGATACTGAACACCGCAAGGCTGGAGAACACGATCCATTTGCGCTTCATGAAATCGCCGAGATAGCCCGCAAAGGGCACAAGGCAACCGTAGACGACGGTAAAGATTGTGGCGACAAGTCCAAGCTGTACGTCCGTCAGCTTCAGGTCGTCTTTTATCAGTGGAATCACCACGTTGTAGATTTGCCTGTCTCCCTGGTTGAGGAAGTAGGCAAACCATAACATGATGATCAGTTCCCATTTGTAGGGGATGTTCAATCGTTTCATCTTACTGTCGCTTCCATTATTGCAGCTTCATCTTTTTCGTACATTGTGCGGCATTCCAGGATTTAACTGTAAGCGTCAGATTTTTCACAGGCGCAGTTTCCCGGAGATTCATCTCCATCTCGATATGCTTTGATTCGCCGGGAGGCAGCCAGAAATAATTGTCATTGGCGAAAAAAGATCGTTTGACGCCTTCCAAATCGAACGAGGTCATAAACGACGGTACATTACCCGCATTGGTTACCGTGAAAGACAGTGTACCCGAACTGTTTCCGAATGATTTTATTTCAGCATGTGAAACCAGCAATTTCGTTTTTACTTTCGACACCGCCGGTTTCAGCCATGGACCCTTATCGAGCGCCGGCCATTCTACCGGCTCCGCGCTATATTTGGCGTAATACGTTTTATCTTCCATTTGCCTGATCGTGCGCGGCCAGTAATCGGCACGTGATATCAGCTTTCCGGAAGCGTCGTACAAGGTGGCGACGATGAAAAATATTCTCTCCCGATAGTCTGCCGGTATGGTATATGAACCGTAATCGCAGCTTGTAACGGCCGTTCCCTGCGCGATTTCGAAGGTTTTTGTCTGCGTCCATACTTCTTTAAACCGATCATCGAAAACCTGCACATCGACCTTTCCGGCAAACGCCCGCCGATCCACCCCGTTTATCACTTTTACGGTAACAGGAAATACCTCGCCGGGCGCCCAGAGTATTCGTTTTATGTCTATGGCGACGCGTGTCGGTTCATACGTTCTCTTCAGGAAATAATACGTGGCGGACGGGTGGCCGTATCCGTCCACCAGGTTGATGGCGGCCACTACCGGCCAGGGACGCTTATAGACCCAGGGCATCAGTCCGGTTGCTACCGGATAATTACACTGAAAACCTTCCGACATGACCTGATAAAATTCTCCGGCGCCAATCTGTGATGCTTCGGCTATGTCTTCGAGCTTGGGTTTGGCCATATTGTCTATATGGGATGCCCTGCTAAGCATACGCGGTACGCGTTCCGGATTGTATTCGGCGAAATGTTCGACGAATTCGGGATGTTTAGCGGCAAACTCCTTCTGATACATTCCGCTTAAATCTTCCAGTTCGCTGCCCGTGACCACCTCCCTGATATTTTTAGGATCGGTGATGCAATGTATTCCGGTTTCGGCCACATAAGGGATAAGTTCGAATCCCTTATACCATGCAGGGTCAAAATCAGGATAGGAATGAAGCGATCCGGCATCGGGAGAAGTCCTCAGGAACATGCGCGTCGGGTCGAATATGGCCAGGTTGCGTTCCAGAATACCGATGGACGCCGTATTGCCTTTCGAGTACGGGTTAAACTCATTGCCTCCGCACCACACCGCCAAGGAAGGTTGGTTTCTCAACCTGAAAATATTCTGGCATACCTGTGCTTCCCATTCGTCCTGAGGCCAGTCGGGAGTCTCGAAATTGGCTATATTGAAATCCTGCCATACCATAATGCCGTATTTATTGCAGGCATCATAGAACTCTTTGCTTTCGAGCAGTCCGCTACCCCAAATGCGAAACATCTGAAATCCGGCGTTTTTAGCCATACGCACCGCCCAGTCGTACTTATCGGCCGTCAGATCATACAGTGCGTCCACAGGCATCCAGTTGATACCTTTCACAAAGATTTTTTTGCCGTTCACCACAAATTGCCAGTTTTCCCAGCGGTCTCCCGTTCTCACTCCGGCGCTCCGTACCTGTTCGATTGTACGTATGCCAAAATCAAACCGTATCGCATCCACCGTCCGACCGTTTGCTTTCAACGATATGTTTGCCACATACCTATTCTGCTCACCCAGCCCGTTAGGGTTCCACAGTTCGGGATTGTTGAACACAAATTCTTCTTCCATCCAGCAGCGGCCTTCTATGGTATACGGTGCAAACTCTTTGGAAAAGGCTGTTACACCCTCTTTTTCAAACTCCAGCAAAACAGTCAACTTGTCTTTCGTCTTTATATTTTGCGGAGCCTGTTTGGGAAAAGAATAGTTCGACATCTGACTGTTATTCCAGAGGTGGAGGCGGTAGTCGAGGGAATTTTTGCCGGAAAATATCTCCATGGTAAAGCCGATAGTCGCATGTTTGTTCTCCAGCTTTTTGGTGAACAGAAAAGGACGCTCAATGTGATACTCCGGAACTATTTCGATGCGTACAGTCCGCCACAGCCCCAGATTAAAATACGGTTCCATGGCGCTTCCCCCGGTCAGGAACCATCCTTTGATGATTTTACCGGGCTTTCGGTTGTCGTAGCTTTCATTCTTATAGTTGGCGGAAATAACTTCAACGACCAGCATATTCGCTTTATCATACAGCACATTCCCGCTGATATTTATGATCGGCCCGCCAAAAATCCCTCTATGACTGCCCAGCAACTTTCCGTTTAGCCATACCTTGGCAAAATAGTCGACGCCGTCAAAATTCAGTATGATATGATTCCCCTTCGCATTGTCGGGAAGGGTGAATTCTTTTTTATAGTACCATACCTTTTGCTCCAGCTTCTCGTGTTCCTTCGCATTCAGATGTTTGTAAGGATCGCCCATTTTTCCCGCTTTAAAATGCGCCATCTGAACAGACGTCGGGTATGCCACATTGATCCATTCATTGTCTTTCACTTCCGAAATGTTTGCCACCGGCTCATCCATTGACGATAATTGCCAGTCGTGCGACAAATCTATATGCTGTGCACCGGAGCGCGGATACACGTAGTAGGGCGACTCCAGCTTTGTTATCTCCTGCGCATACGCATTAAGAATAGACGCAAAGCATATTATCGCACCGTATTTCAATATTCTGTTTGTTTTCATAAGTACACGTGCCGTTAATAACCGGGGTTTTGATCGCGGGAGGCATCCAGTCCCTTGTTGTAGCTAAACTCTGTGGTCGGAATCGGGAAGAGCATGTGCTTGTCGGTCACCTCTATGTTTTTCACTTTCCTGATTTCTTGTTTGGCAATGCCGAGCCTTACCAGGAACGGCCATCTTTTCCCTTCATTGTAGCTTTCATAGGCCTGCTCCCGAATGAGTATTTCCATGAATGCCTCTTTGGTGGGGTAGTCCGACAGCCGGAAGTCGACCGGCGAAGGCTCTGCGGGTGGATATCCGTAGGCCCTCCGGTGTACCATATTGAGTTTTTCCATGGCATCTTCATTGGGAGCTCCGGCCGCTTGCGTGACGGCTTCGGCATACATCATCAGAACATCCGCATAACGGATTAAGGGGTTGGAATTGCCCGCTCCACCGTTGCCCGGAGCTTCCGGATCATAAAATTTGGCAGGAAGATAGGTGTTATCCCCCATACCGAAATCCAGTTGCAGCAGGTTGTAATCTTTTCGCAGGTCTTCTATCTCCCACTCGTCTATTATCTCGTTTAAGGATGTTGTATAAAGCCCGTACCAGCCTCCGGCTCCGTGCATTTTTTTGCCGTCGATCTGCGCGTTGGGATGTGCGCAGAACATCACAAATTCCCAACCGGCCGTCCGGGTATTTTTCAGATAGAATATTTCCTCCGGAGTATTGATCACGTCAGGGCCGAATATCTTTTCAAACTCCCTGGATGCAGTCACATTTACCAGGGAATGTTTATTGCTGTCTATTACTTCTTTCAGTAAGGACGCCGCCTTGGAGTAATCCTTTAACTGTAAATATACGTGTCCCAATACACTTTTGGCCGCATCCTTATGAGGCGTACCGATGAGGCGGGGCGTGGAAGGACAATGGGCTATGGCAAATTCCAGGTCGCTTATAATATGGGTATAGATTTCATCGGCCGATGTTTTTCCCATATCCCATTCCGACATATTCAATTCCGTACGCAGGGGTACGGCATCCCACTGGCGAACTAAGTAAAAATAAGCCAGTCCCCTGAGAAACCGTAATTCTCCGATATAGGCATTCTTCTGTTCATCCGTCATGGAGGAAGCATCCGGCAATTTTTCTATGGCGATGTTGCAATCCCGTATTGCCTGATACAGTGAGTTCCAAACCATACTTGAACGCGTCTGGTTTTGTGTGTCCAGTCCGACATAGTCACTGTTGGAAGTCCAGCTTCCCCTTCCATACTGGTAATCGGCAAAACATTCCATCAAACCGGGATACGACATGGCAAATCCGGATCTGAACTTATTCAGCGGCGCCAGTACGGCCGCATCCGCTTCCTGCACTGTATTATAAAATGTTTCGGCAGCTACGGCTTTCGGTTCTTCATCCAGCCAGTCGCTACATGCACATAACAGCGGGATGAAAACAAGTAATAAAAATATATTCTTTTTCATGTTGTTTCTGTATTAAAATTGAACTTTAGCGCCGAATGTAAATGTTTTCACATTCGGGTAGGTAAGATAATCCAGTCCGATGTTTATATTCCCTCCCCAGGAATTGATTTCAGGATCAAGGCCGGAATAGCCGGTGAACGTCAGCAAATTCTGTCCGCTCACATACACTTTGACCCCTTTTAGCCAGTTGTTGATTTTCCATTTATTTACCGGAAGATTATAGGCAAGCTGTACATTCTTTAACCGGATATAGGAGCCGTCTTCCACATATCTGTCCGAATAATTCAGTTTCTGGTTTCTCACTAATTTGGGATACTTGGCAGCCGCATTTTGTTCGGCCGTACCGGAAGCCTTCCAATGGCTGTTCAGCACATCTCTTCTCATATTCAGTCCCATTCCATAGTCTAAATTTGCCGTTTCCGAAACATTGAATATGTCATTCCCCTGACTTCCCTGAAAAAAGAACGAAAATTCAAAGCCTTTGTACGCAATGTCCGAGTTGAGTCCGTACGTAAAATCGGGATGCGGATTGCCGGTAATAAATTTATCCTCATTATTCAGTGTACCGTTATTATCCACATCTACGTATTTCAGGATTCCGTTCTCGTCATATCCGTCTTCTTTGTAGGTGAAAAATACGCCAATAGGTTCTCCTTCCCGTACTAGATTGATAAAGTCTTCGATATACGATAATCCGACCCGTGAACCGTAAATATCTTCTCCTTCATACAGTTCTTTTATGCTGTTTTTGTTGAAAGCTATATTTGCCGAGGCAGTCCACAGGAAATCATTGCTTCGGAAAATGTCTCCTTCTACCATTAATTCAAAACCTTTGTTGCTCATCTTTCCGATGTTTCGGATAGTAGCTCCATAGCCGGAAGATGCAGGAAGAGAAACCGTGTTCAGCAAATCGCGGGTTGTTTTGTCATAATAATCGGCAGTAATACGCAGACGACTGTCAAACAAAGCCAGATCCAAACCTATATTATACTGGGCTGTTGTTTCCCATTTCAAATTGGACGGTAAAGTTGTGCTGGCTGCATAAAAGGTATATAAATCACCGTTAACGGGTGTTTTCCCCTGCGACAGCATATTGAGGGTTCTATACGGATCAATAGCCGTAGATCCGGTTTCTCCATACCCCAAACGCAATTTCAGGTCTGATAGCTGTTCTTTGATATCTTTCATAAAACTTTCATCGGAGACTCTCCAAGCCAGCGCCACAGAGGGAAAATATCCCCATTTATCCCCTTCACTATAACGGGAAGAACCGTCTGAACGAAAACTGACTGTCGCCAGGTATTTGCCCATATACGAATAATTGGCACGTGCCAGGTAAGACATCAATACCCACTTGCTGTATCCGGTAGAAGGAGTGTTGAATAAAGAGGCGGCGGCCAATTGATGCGTTTCCGGGGCATCACTGATAAAACCGCTTCCCGACGCCCCCATGGAAGTTCCCACATATTGCTGATAGGTAAATCCTCCCATCAGGTCAATCCGGTGTTTGCCATTCAGTGTTGTGTTGTAATTGAGAATATTTTCATTAATCAGCGTGGTTTGTTCATTATGCGACACGGATGCCGTATTTGCACCATACAGATATTTTGAAGTCCGATACACATCTCCTCTGTAATCCAGGTTCTGGATACCCCCAGAAACCTTTAACGACAAACCTTTTACGGGCTTGTAAGTTATCGCAGCATTTACATTGGTAAGGTTTGCGTTTGTTTTGTTGCTGGTTTCATTAATGATATTTATCGCATTAAAAAGTGCATTCGACATAAAGGGAAAAGCCAACTGATGATTCCTGTACGTACCGTCGTCATTATAAGGCGTCAATACGGGAGGTGTTGAATAGATACTGCCAAATAGAGAACCACCTCTGTTGCTTCCACTGTTGTTTTGCCGATTGGTAGCCGTCCGTGCATACGAACTGATCAATTCCACATCAAAGCGATCATTGATGGCATGATTGATGGTAGAACGGATATTGAATTTATCATACTTGCTGTTGGGTATGATACCTTCGCGCAACATGGCCGAGCCGCTAATATAGATCTGTGTATTTTCATTTCCGGAACTTACACTGATATTATGGTTCCGGACAGGAGCGCTGTCAAACAGCAATGATTGCCAGTCGGTACCTTTACCGAATGCAGCTACCTGTTCGGCCGTAAAGTATTCCTTGCCGGTATCATTCAGTTGCTCTTCATTATAAAAGGTAGCCCATTCCGTACCGTTCATTAAGTCCAGTCTGTTTATCACCGACTGAATCCCATAGCTACCGTCATAGGTCACATCCGTCCCTCCGGTACGTCCTTTTTTGGTAACGATTAATACCACGCCATTCGCACCTCTTGAGCCATAGATAGCGGTGGCTGATGCATCTTTCAGGATTTCCACCGATTGAATGTCATTACTGTTGATGGATGATGCATTCGCCGGCATCCCGTCAATGATGTAGAGAGGATCATTATTACCTTGTATTGAGTTAACCCCTCGGATGCGAACAGTAAAATTACCTTCCGGCTCCCCTGTATTGTTCGTTATCACAACCCCGGGGGCACGACCCTGTAAGGCCTGAATCGGATTAGGCACCGTAAATTCAGCCATCTTATCTCCCTTTACAGAAGTAAGCGACCCGGTCAAATCGCTTTTGCGCATTGTGCCGTATCCTACTACTACGACTTCGTCCAGAATTTCGGAATCTTCGTGCAGTAATACGTTTACTGCGCTTCTGTTGCCTACGTTTTCTTCATGCGCTTTGTAGCCAATGTAGGAATACACCAGGGTGGAACCTGCGGGAACAGTGATGGAATAGTTTCCGTTCTGATCCGAATTGGTACCTTTTGCGGGATTGCCTTTCAGCGCAATGTTTACACCAATAAGAGCTTCTTTTGTGGTAGCGTCCTTAATTTCTCCCGATACGGTTATATTCTGTGCTCTTAACAGAATACTCACAAGGAGGAATGACACTGAAATCAAATAGCGTTTTTTCATAAACAATAATTTAACGTTTTCTTTTTTATAATATAAAATTAAATTTTACATTGCAATATTACTTGTATTATTTTTAATAATAAAATATTTTTCAGGAAAATATTGGTAATCATGTTGTATAACATAAAAGAAGATGGTATTTATGGGTGAAACGGGTGCTAATTTTGCATTATAAAATTAATTGCATTATGATACAAGTAATTCACAGAGCATTGAACATCCTGGAATATATAGCGTCCGACAGTAGCCGGGAGTTCGGACTGTCGGAAATAGCGAACATGATGGAGCTGAACCCCGGGACCTGTGCCAATATTCTCAAAACGCTTGTTCAGCGTAATTATGTGGAGCAGACCGGCGCTAAAAAGGGGTATAAATTAGGGTATATGATGTACAGGATATGCGATTCGGATTCCTATAACGATGAACTTACCCGTATCGCAAAAGAAGCGATGAACAGGCTGGGGGAAGAACTCAATGAAGCTGTTATTCTGTCGGTAATAAAAAACGACAGGCGCCTGATACTGCACGAAACTTTCCCGAATCGGGAATTGCAGGTGAAGACTACAATAGAATCGTCCGTGTTTCGGGCTACTACGGGACGGATGATTATATCCTATTATTCGCCCAAGGAGCTGGATAATCTTATCGGGCGAATCGGCTTGCCCGATGAAGAGGACTGGCCGGAAGTCAAAACAAAGGAGGATTTAATCCAGCAACTGGACATTATACGAAAAAACAACTTTGAATTTTACTGTAACAGAAATCATGTGATAGGCTTGGCCACGCCTATATTTAAAAACAACAAGATTATAGCCAGCCTGGGCATCTATCTTCCCAATGCAAGGTATGGCGCCGTAGAAAAGAAGTCGTTCCCTGCCTTATTGAGGAAAGCGACGGAGGTTATCAACGAAAAGATAAATGCTGAGAAATGAATCCACCGTTGTGGGGTTCCCTTATGCTAAAAGCCGCTTTACCGTTCCCGGATACTATTCCCGGATACTATCCAAATGTGTGAGTAATTCATTGAGACTCTCGTTCCTTGGCCTGACATTCATATATAAATTGTCGTAATCCAAGGCATTTACTATTTGAGTCACTTTATGCTTCCTTTTGGTGTAGTTATAAATATGCTGTAATTTTTCTGCCGGGTGGGCTATCATTTCTGTTGAATCTGTGCTCACATCAATTCCTGCGATTGCATTTACTTGGGCTATCGTCAGTTTCGGGTTTATTTTTTCGTAATGCTTTTCTTCTGCCATGAACCATGCCTCTACTTCATTCACTGCAAGAACGATATGTGCCGGAATGCCTGCCGGTATCCCAAAAGTTAAATATTTTCTCAACTGCGCTATCTTCGCATTGTTCGGATAGACATCACGAATTCCGATAACCATGGAAAAACCGTTCCTTTTCATGAATGGCAGATGTTCGATTATGTCGTCTTTTACTTTTGAGTCATTGCCGCAATCATAGATTTCAAAGTAATAATGCGATTGTGGCGTCGCAAATTGAGCTTCAAGGAGAATTAACATTCTTGGATATTTGGCTCCACCTCTCAGTTGGCAGGTAGTCACTGTTACTGTGCCCGGACTTAGTATTCGTTCGATTATTTTTTTGACAAATATCTGTTCGGTTTGACCTTCAACGAATATGGCAACTTTCTTCATTGGGGTTACAGCAGATTCGGCTTACACTTCCTGAGCAAGGAAATCGGTAGATAAAAAAGAGAAATTGGATAGACCGGTAAATTCAAATTTGTCGAAAACATCTTTTGAATTGCTGTAGTTATACATGACACATTCGCTTCCATTGCGCTTGATTACCTGCCAATACTTAAGGGGAACGCCGTTCATGACGAACCGGTCATTTGTAGACATTATAAATTGTATGTCATTATGCTCGGCTGCCTCGACAATTAATTTGATGATGCCGGAAGACCTGTCAAAATCAAGTCCTTCTCCAATGTCGTCGATGAGAACGGTCGTTGAGCTTTTTGCCCGAATATTATATCTAATCTGGATGAGCAACGATAAGGCGCGGAACATGCCCTGAGACATTTCCGGCTGGAATATCCTTGCCGTTCTGTCTTTCTCGACTGCATATATCATTTGGAGCGGCAATCCGGCCGGCATAATTCCCGCATGGGGGTTGGGAGCCACATTCATATCTTTTAGATGGTATCCGATATGATTCATCCATTCTATCATGTCGTTCTTAAATTCTTCTCCGAAATCATTTATACCTTTGACAAACAGAGCTGCCACACTGTTTGTATCGCGGGGATTAACCTGCAAACGGTTCATGTCGCTGACGGCAAATCCGCTATCCTTTCCAAGAGGTGTACCGAAGGCATACAGTCTGAGGCCGATTGCCCATTCAAAAAGTTTTTCCAGATATGGATGCTGAACGGTATCTTTTTTGGAGAAAACGATTAGCTGATTTTCCGCGATTTTAAACCGAATCATTTGTCCGGTTCCTACTGCCTCGGCAAACAGTTCTCCGGTACCGTCGGCCTCTCTTTCAACTTTAAGGACGTGGTTTACCGTCAATTTTTCAGACAGTACTTTGTGCTGTGCAATTTTCAGATGATACCGGTACGTGTCTGTGTGATCGGAAAACTCTGCCGTGTAGTTGCCGGAACTCAGGAGCTGGGGCTGCAATCCGGCAAGCATATTGGCCAGGCAGGAGATTGCGGTAATGGTGCGCGTTTTGCCTGTGGCGTTTTTACCGACCAGCAGGTTTACTTTTTCGAGCGTTACTTCTTTGAACATCCAGGCGTTGGATTGTCCGTCAAACTCGCTGTATGCAATTTTCTTTAATATCATGTCTTCAATCTTTTATGTTGTCCATTCATCTCAAAAGCGAATCGTCTGCCATGGCGGCGGCGATTTACAGTATTCCCCTTATTTCGGACAGGGAACAGACGGTGTAGGTGGGCGTGAAGTCTTCTGCGGGAGGGAGACGGTGGGGGTTAAACCATAGCTGGTCTATTTTCGAGCGATGGGCGCCTGCGATGTCGGATTCCCAGCAGTCGCCTATCATCAGTGTTTCGTGGCGGCGGGAGTTCGTGTTTTTCAGGGCAAAGTCGAATATTTCCTTATGCGGTTTCTGTATGCCGGCGTCTTCCGAGAGGATGACGCCGCTGAAGTAGGAGGCCAGTCCCGACCGGGTCAGTTTCTTGTACTGCACTTCCCTGAAGCCGTTGGAGAGAATGTGCATTTTATAAAAGGGGCGAAGATATTCCAGCAGTTCCACGGTGCCGTCTATCAGTACGGTTTTGCGGGTGGTGCGTTCCAGGAAATCGCGGTTGAGCCGCAGGGCTGCCTTTGCACCGGTAATTCCTGTCGGGATGAGCATGTGGCGGAAGCGTTCCACTATCAGTGTTTTCCGGTCGATTTGATGTTCGCGGTACTGCTTCCACAATGTCAGGTTGTACGGCATATAGTAGTCGTAGAATGCCTCGAAGGAAGCATAATACCGATTGAAACGATAGTCGGTATACAGTTCTTCGAGGCATTCCCTGTTGTTGCTGCGGGTATCCCAAAGGGTATCGTCGAAATCAAAGAAAAGACTTTTGTAGGTCATTTATCCCACTTCGATAACCAGGTATTTCCCTAAACTCCAGAACGCTTTTATGTCGGTGATTTTGAAGGTCAGATTGCTGTCTTCGTCCTTTATGAACTCGTACGAGCCGGCGGGATGATTGGACTTCAAACGGGCTTTTTGGGCAAACAGGGGTATCTCGGTTACTTCGCGGATGTCGATAGAGATGAAGTAATCTCGGTTGAAGTCGCCTTGGAGCGCCTTCGATTTGGAGAACAGTCCGCCGCCGGAGAGTATTTTCTGGCTTTTCAGTTCTTTCGACGTGCCGAAGCAGTAATAGGCGGCGTTGAGCGCCTTGTCTTGGGTGTCGAGGGTTTCGGCCTGGGTGGTTGCCGTGAGCGAGAGGCCTTCTACGTCTTCTTTCAGTGAGGCTACCTGCTGGTCGAGTTCCTGGATACGTACGTTTTTCTTCGCCAGGTCTTCCTGAAGGGCGATGATCATGGTGGCTTTCTGGTCGAGTTCCGACGTCAGCCGGTTGATTGTTTTCTTGAGGGCGCCGGACTGGATGTTGCTGTTTTTCAGTTTTTCTTCCAGTTTCCCCAGTTGTTCTCTGTTTCTTTTCAGCGTTTCGCCTATCAACTGCATATTTTCTCTGATATGCTCGCGTGTTGTCGGCGTCAGTTCTCCTCCCTGCTGCTGGATATTGAGGTAATTTTCGGCGTCTCGGATAGATTGTATATCCGCTTCAATATCGTTCAGGGTGGACAGCATTTCGTTCATTTCGGACGCATACCGGGTGTTCTCCAGTTTGAGCGAATCGTTCTCGGCTTTCATCTGCCGGTACTCGGATGAGTTTTGTACGCAGGATGTCATCATGCTGATGCATATACAAACCAATACTACTTTTTTCATATTCATAATTATTTAGAAATGTTTTTTTTCTGTTTTTTCTTTTTCGGGTCTTTCCTTTGATCCTTCTACTACGATAACAATTTCCCCCCTTGGCTTGTTCAGTGTGAAGTGCGTTAAAAGTTCGGCCAGTTCTCCTCTTCTTGTTTCTTCGTGCTGTTTGGATATTTCGCGCGATACGGAAGCCCGGCGGTTGGCGCCGAAGTGTTCGACGAGTTGTTCCAGCGTTTTGGTCAGGCGGTGGGGAGATTCATAAAAGATGATGGTACGGGCTTCGGCTGCCAGTTCTTTCAGTCTGGTCTGCCGGCCTTTTTTCTGCGGGAGGAATCCTTCGAAGCAGAAGGTGTCGTCGGGCAGTCCCGATACGACCAGGGCGGGCACAAAGGCGGTGGCTCCCGGCAGGCATTCTACGTCTACGCCTTCTTTTACGCATTCGCGTACCAGCATGAAGCCGGGGTCGGATATCGACGGCGTGCCGGCGTCGGATACCAGGGCGACGCAGTCGCCGGATTGTTTCATGCGGGCAACGATCTGTGCGACGCTTTGATGTTCGTTGAATTTGTGGTGAGACTGCATCCTGTTGCGGATGTCGTAATGTTTCAGCAGGATGCTTGTCGTTCGGGTATCTTCGGAGAGAATGAGGTCGGCTTCCTTCAACATGCGTACTGCCCGGAAGGTGATGTCTTCCAAATTTCCTACCGGGGTGGGTACGACGATCAGTTTGGCCATCGGTTTTTGTTTTCTTAGCGAAAACGTTTTTCCAGCAGGGTGAGAAAATCGGTGGCCGGGGCGCTTTCCATGTCCCAGTTTTGCGTGTTGCGCAGGTATTGAATCGATTCTTCGTAGGAATGGATGTCATTCATGTCGGCAATTGCTTTGTTCATCTTTGCTTCGTCGTCGGCGAAGAGTTCTTTGCGGAAGTAAAAGCGGTCGTTCAGGCTGAAGGCTTTGCGGAAGTCCGACAGGTTTTTTTTCTCCAGGGCATCGTTCAGGGAGATGGATGGTTTTTCGGCGGGCTTTTCTGCGGCTTGCGGTGCGGGAGCGGCTTTTGGTGCGACGGCTCCGGCGGTTTCCCGTCCGCTGGTTTCCTGCAGAAGGATGGTGGCTTCGATGATCTTCTGATATTCTTCCATCTGCTTCTGGAATACGTCTATCTGAAGTCCTTCCAGCACGTGCAGGTCTCGGATTATCTTGTATGCCAAGTCGAATGTTTGACTGAAAAAAGACAGCGGACAGATTTCCATGTCGCGCATTCCGGCTACCAAGCCTTCCAGTTCCGATATATCGGACAGCAGGCTATCTATTTTTTCTTTGTTTGTCATTGGATATCATCTTTAAACAGGTGCAAATGTAGATAAATTATTGATATTATGATACAGTGATATAGTGAATAGTGAACAGTGAATAGTAAATAACGGACGGTGATATAGTGAATAGTGAACAGTGAATAGTGAATAACGGACAGTGATATAGTGAATAGTGAACAGTGAATAGTGAATAACGGACGGTGGAGAGCGAATCGTGAAGAGTGAATAACCGACGGGTTCTACCGGCCGGCCTTTCCGGATGGGAGGGCTTCGGCTGGAACGGGCAAGGGTGGGGGATGGAAATCTATATATAACGCTTGAAAAATTCATTGTCTCCTTCCTTTATAATAGGGCTTCCCTTGTAATAAAATTTTCCAGTACTGGAAAATTTATTTTTCAGTACTGGAAAATAAATTTCTCAGTACTGGAAAATAAATTTGCCTGCACGGACAAATAATCTTGTCTGTATATGGAAATAAATCTTTCGGTAATGGAAGAATATATTCCGGGCCTTGAGCCTTGAAAGTTGAGCGTTTTCCCTCCTCTCCGGATCCGGATGCCGGGGTTTGCTTCGTTCTCTATAAACATCTATATTTGCAGGCAAATGATCATGGAGCCATTTTGAATATACTGTGAAACGTTAAAATGTTTATTCGTATGAAAACAAGTTTGATTTTATCTGCACTTGAGGCAAAACATCCCGGAGAAAAGGAATATTTGCAGGCTGTGAAGGAAGTTCTTCTTTCTATCGAGGATGTATACAATCAGCATCCTGAATTTGAAAAGGCTAAAATTATTGAACGGCTGGTGGAGCCGGAGCGTATTTTTACGTTCCGCATTCCCTGGGTGGACGACAAGGGGGAGGTGCAGGTCAACCTGGGCTACCGCGTACAGTTCAACAACGCCATCGGGCCGTACAAGGGCGGGATTCGCTTTCACCCCTCGGTCAATCTCTCTATCCTGAAGTTCCTGGGCTTTGAACAGACGTTCAAGAATGCGCTGACAACTCTTCCCATGGGAGGCGCCAAGGGCGGTTCCGACTTTGCCCCGCGCGGGAAAAGCGACGCGGAAATCATGCGCTTCTGTCAGGCTTTCATTCTGGAACTCTGGCGTAATATCGGGCCGGATACGGATGTACCTGCCGGCGATATCGGCGTGGGCGGCCGGGAAATAGGATATATGTATGGCATGTACAAAAAGCTGGCGCGCGAGAATACGGGTACCTTCACCGGCAAAGGACTGGAATACGGCGGCTCTATCCTGCGCCCCGAAGCAACCGGCTTCGGCGCGCTCTACTTCGTACACCGGATGCTGGACACGCAGGGTATCGACATCCGAGGGAAAACGATAGCCCTCTCCGGTTTCGGCAACGTGGCCTGGGGAGCAGCCGTAAAGGCCGCCGAGCTGGGCGCCAAAGTCATTACCGTCTCCGGCCCCGACGGATACGTGTATGACCCCGACGGCATAGCGGGAGAAAAAACAGACTGTCTGCTGGAACTGCGCAATACGGGAGACGACGTGGTGGAACCCTACGTGGAGGCTTTCCCCGGAGCGGTATTCCATCCCGGCAAACGCCCCTGGGAGCAGAAGGCCGATATCGTGATTCCCTGCGCCACCCAGAACGAACTGGACGAAGACGATGCCCGCCGGATTCTTTCCAACGGGACGCTTTGCGTGGCCGAGGCTTCCAATATGGGATGTACGGCCGAGGCGGTAGACCTCTTTGTGGAGCATAAGGCGCTCTTTGCGCCGGGCAAAGCGGTCAATGCCGGCGGTGTGGCTACTTCGGGGCTTGAGATGACGCAAAACGCCATGCACATTTCGTGGACGGCGGACGAGGTAGACCGCAAGCTGCATCAGATTATGCACAGCATTCACGAACAATGCGTTGCCTACGGCAGGGAAGGCGACTACATCAACTATGTGAAAGGGGCGAATATCGCCGGCTTCATGAAAGTGGCGAAAGCCATGATGGGGCAGGGGATTGTGTGACGGACGGCGGAGCGTCCGTCTGTCCGTTAAGAAAGACCGTGTAATGGTTGGCGATTCCCGCCGACCATTATTTTTTTGTTTTGGAGGGGTTTTTGCTGATGTAGTCTTTCCAGCCGGTGTATTTCTTTTCGCTCACGGGGCTGTTCGTCTGGAAGAAGTGGCAGACGGCGGCGGCCAGTCCGTCGGTAGCATCCATCTGGGGCAGCATGTTCTCGCCGGGGATATGCAGAAAGCGCTGAAGCATCCCGGCCACCTGCTCTTTGGAGGCGCTTCCGTTTCCGGTGATGGACATTTTGATTTTCAGCGGAGCATATTCGAATATCGGGATGCCCCGGTTGAGGGCTGCCGAGATGGCCACTCCCTGCGCCCTTCCCAGCTTCAGCATACTCTGCACATTTTTTCCGAAGAAAGGCGCCTCGATGGCCAGTTCGCCGGGGTGGTATTCGTCGATCAGTCCGCTTACCCTTTCGAATATTTTGCCAAGTCGCAGGTAATGGTCTTCATACTTGTCGAGCTGCAGCACGCCCAGGGCTGCCACCTTCGGGTTGTTTCCGATGATTCGGATGACGCCGTATCCCATGACAATCGTCCCGGGATCGATACCCAATATGATGCGTTCCCTGTTCATTCCGTCCAGTCTGTTTCTTCCAGCAAAGTGGTAAAGCCGGTCAGTTTATCTCCGAATCGCAGCGCCAGCGCCCTGTGAAGCGGCTCGCCTTCCCCGCGGAGCCAGCCCGTCAGCGTGTCCAAGTCTGCGGCATAAAACTGCACCGCATAGCTCTCCCCTCCGTCCTCCGCGTGCAGCACGCGCCTAAGGCAGGGCTGCAGCAGCACGCCGCCCGCCAGCACCTTCGGGATGTAGACCGTTTTCAGATAAGCCAGCGCCTCCTCCAGAATTTCCCGCTCAATATGAAAGGTGGTATTATAGACAATCATTGCGTATACATTCAGTTTAAGAATAGTCGGACAAAAGTATGCGCTTCTTTCCAGATTGCCAAGTTTCAGGATTCAGGGCTTACTATTTAATATCCCGTTCCGGAAAAGTAGAATATCCCGTTCCGGAAAAGTAGAAACCGGATTCAATGTTTCCCGCTATCATTTTTGGAGGGCCGCCAAAATAAAACACTACCTTTATGCCCTGTATAGTAATCATAACAATCATAATAATAAACTAATCTTTTATTCTATGCGAACAAAAAATTTCAAATCGGTTTGGAGTGTGTGGATGCTCATGGTTTTTTCGGCTTTTATGTCGACAGGTTTTCTGTCGTGCACCAAGGAATATCCCGTTGAGCCGTCCGGGCAGGATGAGTTGGAGTCGGTCGTAGGCAAGTGGACGGTGGGCAGCGAGGCGGCCGAATACGGCAGCTTTGAGTTTACCGCCGATAAAAAATACATCATCTCGCAGCGGGTTTCATCGCCTCCGTCGAAAAGTTCGGAAAGCCTGCGCGCCGCCGAAACGGTGTATATCGTGATCATCTTTGGCGACATCGCATCGCTGAGTAATTCGGGCAATAATGAATACACTCTGGATTTGTCGGAGTTCGGAACCATCGTCCTCCATATCGATCCCGAACAGGGAACGGCAAGCATCACGGTGAACGGCGAAACATACCAGACATCAAAAGAAAAGGAAATAGCCGCCTCTACCGCACTGGATTTGTTGTGTCATACATGGAATTATACCAATGACGACGAGGGTGAGGAAGGCGGAGTAATAACATTCACTAAATCCGGAACATATTTGATAGTATGGGGAGGTGAAGACGGCGACATGTATCAAAAGCAAAATACTTTCAAATTGTTATCATCAACAAGAATTCAAATGACAGGCGTAGTACACGAAGCATCATGCACCGGAGGAGTATACGACGCCTCAACCGGGGAATATACTCCCGGGGAATGTACAGAAACCGAGTATGAAGAAACTGTGGAGGCAACGATTGAAAAATTAACGGAGTCCGAATGTACTCTTGCTTCTGAAGATGAAGATGGTGATATATTCAGAATCTATCTGACACGATAATCCGCTGCACGTCCTGCGGCGGCAAAAGTAAGAGCGGCGCGAAGCGGTATTTGTTTACCGGGCTTCGCGCCGCTTTGTATTCACTGTTCGTTATTCACTGTTCACTGTTCACTATTCGCTGTTCACTGTTCACTGTTCGTTATTCACTGTTCACTATTCACTATTCACTGTTCACTGTTCGTTATTCACTGTTCACTGTAAAAACGAGTTTATATCCGATACCCCTTTCGTTGATAATCATCACCCGTTCGTCTTTTTGCAGGAATTTCCGCAATTTGTGGATGTATCCGTGCAGTCCGTTCAGGCTGTAGGGGCTGTCGTCGTTCCAGAGTTCCAGCAGCAGGGTCCGGACAGGCACAATATGATTGATGTGGCGGCATAAACGTTTCAGTATTTCGTTTTCAAGATGACTCAGTCTTTCCGTTTCATTTCTCCATACAAGGGTTTGCGAAACGGAATCAAACACATAATGTCCAAGATAAAACACGGCGCCGGTCTCTCTGTTCGCCTCCGTCCTGTGCAGCAAGGCTTTCACCCGGACGATGAGTTCCTGCATCTTGAACGGCTTCCGGAGATAGTCGTTTGCGCCCAGCTCAAAGCCGGCGACCAAATCTTCTATCGAGGCACGCGCCGTGAGGAAGAGTACGGGAGTGGCGCTGTCGGTTTTGCGGATTCTTCTCAGCATTTCGAAGCCGTCCATTCGCGGCATCATCACGTCGGTAATCACGATGTCGGGACGCTTTCCGAGAAACAGCCTCAAGCCCTCATGGCCGTCGAATGCTTGCAGGGTGGCAAAACCTTCGTCTTCCAGCGTATCGGCGATGATGGAAGAAAGCGCCTTTTCGTCTTCTGCGAGCAGGGCTACGGGTTTTTCTTTTATGTGCATTGTACAGGCAGTTTAACCGTAAATTCAGTTCCTTTGTCCGGGACGCTTTTCACCGTAATTTCCCCGCCGTGCCGTTCCACCATTGTTTTCACATAAAACAGCCCCAGGCCGTATCCTTTCACATTATGCAGGTTGCCTTGCGGGACGCGGTAAAAGCGGTCGAATATATGCTTCTGATTCTCCCGGCTTATCCCGATGCCGTTGTCTTTGATGGAGATCCGGCAGCAGTTTCCGTCTACGGAGGCGCGGATGGAGATTTTCGCGCTGCCGGAAGCATATTTCACGGCATTATCCATCAGGTTGTCGATTATATTATACAGATGCGTCCGGTCGGCACAGACCGACAGATTTTCGGGCGTCACCCGGATGTCTGTCTCCGGATGCTGCTCCGCTTTCAGTGTTTGCTGTTCGGCAATTTGGGTAAGCAGCGGCTTCAGCGCCACATCTTCCCTGTTTATTGGAATGTGTTTATTCCCGTCCATGCTCATGGACAGTATATGCGCCACCAAATCGCGCAGACGGGATAGCTGTTCCATACATATAATAAGGTATTGCCGACTCTTTTCCCTGCTTTCGCCCTGTCTGAAATTCAGCAGGGCATCGACGGAAGAATAGGCCACGGAGATGGGGGTGTTCAGTTCGTGCGTCATATTGTTTGTGAAATCCCGTTTCATTTCTTCCAGTGTTTTTTGCCTGGCTACCGTCCTGATAAAATACCCGAACGCATAGCCGAGCAAAACAATCGTCAGACAGGTCGTGACGAGCATGCCGGCCATCCGTTTCAATACGCTTCCGGTCATGGAGGAGGTGTATATTTTGTAGGCATATCTGTTTTCCGTATCGTATTCATAGAGATGGAACTCAGCGTTTGCCGGTATCGTTGCGGCGAGGGAAGAGGCCGTTACGGTTCCGGTATTCAATTGTACGATTTCCGATCCGTACAGCCTGGCCGATATACCTTTGTGCCGGAAGCTGGCCGCAGTCAGACTGTCCAGCAGCGGCAAATTTACCGGCATGAGCGAATCAATGCTGTGATGGATTTGGAGCTTTACCTCTTTCATCAGCCGGCTGAGCGCCGTCATATCCGACTCGAAGTCCCTGCCGGATTTTTCGATAGAGATGGAATGTATGCTCCTGTCCGGCAGCGCGGAAAGAGCATTCAGGCGATGCTGAATCTCTCCGTTGTCGGCTTCTTCCATACATTGCAGCGTCCATTGGGCAGTTTCTTTTGCAATGGCGCGGTACAATCCCGCCAAATAGAAGATGTTGATCATAAAAAGCGCCGATAAGCCCGCTATAATCAGGGTGAATTTCCTTTTTATTGCCTTGAATGAATCCATTATCCTGTTTTTTGGAAAACAAACTTAGATAAAAATCTGCGATTTGCAGGCGACCCTTCATAAAACGAAACCGAAAGAGAGTACGATATTCATTTAAAATTTATATTGATCTAATCACGATGGGATTTATCCATTTTAAAATTTAAAAAGCTCTAACCACGACGCAGTTCGGATAAAGTAAAAAATTTATTTTGTCCACCACGACCTATTTTTGCAGAGTGCCATTGTCATGAGCGACTTCGGCAGGATACCCTTCTTTGCTGTAAAGACAGGATAAGACTAAATAAGACTGTATAAGCCTCCGGTAAGGGAGTTTTGCCGGAGTGCAGCTTACTTTTGCCGCATCATAAAAACAGAAAACAGGATGAAAAAAGTATTTGCAGCCGCAGTCATCATGATGTCCGGCCTTGCGGCAGTTCAGGCACAGACCGTTCGCGGCAGAGTAACAGGAAAGGACAACGAACCGGTAGAGTATGCAACCCTTGTACTACAAACGCCGGACTCCATGTATGTAAACTCCACGTATACGGATTCGGCAGGCAGGTTTGTACTGTCTTCCGGAATAATGCCCGCTTACCGGCTGATCGTGCAGCACGTACTCTACGAAACGTACGAAACAGACGGTTCCGGCGAATATGAAGTTGACATAACGCTGACGGAAAAGGAGAATATCCTCGGCGAAGTCGCCGTGATGGGCGAACGCCCGCTTGTCAGACTGATCGACGGCAGGATAACGTATGACGTGCCCCTGTTGCTTTCGGGCAGAAGCGTGAGCAGCGCCTACGAATCCCTGCTGCAGTTGCCCGGAGTGCGGGAACAGAACGGCTCGCTCGTGCTGGCGGGGGCAAGCAGCGTAACGGTTATCATCAACGGGCAAGCGACGTCAATGCCGCACGAAAACCTGATGGCTGCCCTCAAAATGTATCCTGCCGATAGGATTCAAAGCGCAGAAATCATGTACGGCGCGCCGCCGCAGTATCATATCCGCGGAGCGGCCATCAATCTGGTGCTGAAGGGAGAGGCATCCGGCAACGGCCTGCATGGACAGGTACATACGGCATACACGCAAAAACAGTATGCAAACCATGCGACCGCCGTTTCCGTTTTGCTTCCTGTCTCCAAGCTGACGGCCGACGTCCATTATGCCTACAACCGCAATCAGTCAAAGAGCGGAGTTGATGTATACTCCAACCATTTGTACCGGGGAACTGTCCACCGCATCGAACAGTTTAACCGGGGAAACCGGAAGTCCGGCGATCATCATATCCGTGCGGGACTGGATTACCGGTTGACGGAGAACAGCCGCATAAACCTGGCGTATACCTCGCAAATAACCGCAGGCATGGATCATAACGAATCGTCCGAAGGCGCCTTTTCCCGTTCCTTCAATCACAAGGAAAACCGTTCTCCCATACAGATGCACAACGTACAGGCGGATTATACTTCGGGATTCGGACTGAACACCGGCGTGGAATACCTCGCCTACAGGAATTATACCGGCCAGCGCTTTATGGAGCAAATGCCCGGCAAGGAAAATGAGTTTGTCGCCGATGCCCGGCAGACAATCAGCCGCTACCGTTTTTTTGCCGATCAGAGCCACGGGTTTCCTTCCGGATGGACGCTCCGCTACGGCGCTCAATACCTGTTTGCCGCAGACCGGAGTTCGCAGCAATACGTCGGTCTGCCGGGTCTTGACATAAACAGCCGCCTGAATGAGCATACCGCCAATGTGTACGGAGGGATGGAAAAGAACTTCGGGCAGAAACTCTCCCTCAGCGCCTCCGTTACGGGCGAATACTACGAAATAGGCGACTGGAGCGAATGGACGCTTTTCCCTGCACTGGAAATGACCTGCTTTGTTTCGCCGTCGCAAATCATGCAACTGTCTTTCTCTTCAGACAAGGTGTATCCGGCTTACTGGGAAATGCACGGAGCGGCAAGTTTCCTGAACGGATACAGCGAAATACACGGCAATCCGCTGCTTAAACCCTACCGGGATTATTCGGCGCAGTTCAATTACGTACTGCACAGTAAATATATCTTTACGCTCTATTACCATCATCAGGATAAGTATTTTGCGCAACTTCCCTATCAGGCGCACGACAGACTGTCGCTCATTTATCAAACGCTGAACTTTGATTACAAACAAACGGCCGGACTGAATCTGATTATACCTATTATACTTTACGCGGCATGGTTTTGTGCATTAAAAAATTGTCGCGATACCTGCTTAACGTGAGTTCGACGTAAGAAATAAGGTGAAAAAGCCCGGAGCTCAGATGGCTATCGAAGCCGTGGGGTGGCCGGCCGAAGTCACGGGTTCTTACGTCGAACTCAGGTCTGCTTAGTTTCGATTGGTTGCTTGCGGTACGGTGTTTATTTTGCACAAAATCATGCCGCGCAAAGCATAACATCGTTATCACGGGCTTGATAACATCATCATCACGGGCTTGATAACATCGTTATCACGGGCGTGATAGCATCGTCATCACGGGCGTGATAGCATCGTCATCACGGGCGTGATAGCATCGCTATTACGGGCGTGATAGCATCGCTATTACGGGCGTAATAGTGTCGCTATTACGGGCGTAATAGCATCGTCAGTACGGGCATGCGGATAGGATGGTGTTTCCCTAACGTGAGTTCGATGTAAGAAAAAGGCGAAAATGCCGGGGAACCTGGTAGCCGCTAAGGAGTGACCCTGATTAACGCTTATCACCAACCCTGAGAAGCACTTCTCACTGACCCTGATTAACGCTTCTCACCGACCCTGAGAAGCGCTTCTCACCGACCCTGAGAATTCGACGTAAGAAATAAGGTGAAAAGCCCGGAGCTCATTTTGCACAAAATCATGCCGCGCAAAGTATAATATAGGGAACGCAGTCGATACGCGTCTTACGCTCGCAGGCTTTTACGACCGCGTAGAAAGTTCGCACTTCCACGACATCTCATTTGCGAAAGACAATGGGGTGTATTACGCAAGACTGGACAACACGGTGAATATATCGTCGAAACCAAACATCAAAATGGATATCAGCGGCGCATACATTTCAAAAAACATACAGGGACCGGCGGAACTGACCGCTCTCTGGAATCTGGATGCCGGCCTGAAATGGACATTTTTCCACGATATGGCGGAACTGAGGCTGAAAGGCGTCGACCTGCTTAACAGTTGGACGCCCGATATGAGGATGAAATACAGTACGCAAGACCTGCGGATGCACATCCTTCCCGACTCGCGGGCTGTATCGCTGTCGTTCACATTCAAATTCGGCGGATACGACAAAACGCACAGGGAAATAGATTCCTCGCGGTTTGGGCAAGAATGAAGTATAGCCGGCGCCGGCAGGCAGAAAGGGCGTTTTTCACTACCGTTTATGCTCTTTTGTGAAATTTTCACGAAGTCCCCTGTTGCCTGCTAAGCATATTTTACGATATTTGCCATTCATAAAAAAAAGAAATGAATAACTTCTTGCAGAGTACATGAATGGACACACACGCGCGAGAAAAGAACAATGATAAAAATGAATGTAAAATTAATTCCGGTTTACTGCCTCATACTCGGCTCCGCCTTGAAGGTGGAAGGACAGCATAAAGAAACTTCCGTACGGGTCAATACATCCTTAGACGCACATATTTCCGCCCTGATGGCCGACCGGGTGACCCGGACGGATATCACACTGAATAAAATCGCTGAACTGGAGGAACTCTGCATCGAAGCGGAAGAAGATATGCTTTTCCCGGCCGACGAACTGTACGGATCCAACTGGGATACACGCTGGGTTGATCCCTTCCGGGGCGATACCGCGGATGTAGCCTTTCCCGATTCCTGCGAAATAGATTGCTCTTCCTTTATTATTCCCATACACAACGAACCGAAAATTACTTCCCCCTACGGACCGCGCCGCCGGCGTATGCACCGGGGTATCGACCTGAAGGTACAGATCGGAGATACGGTTTATGCCGCATTCGCAGGAAAGGTACGCATCCGGAATACGGAACGTCGCGGATACGGGAAATATTTGGTGATCAGACATCCCAACGGGCTGGAAACGGTGTACGGACATCTTTCGGACTGGCTGGTGGATGTAAACGACATCATCCGTGCCGGCGACCCGATAGCCCTGGGCGGGAATACGGGACGCTCTACCGGTTCGCATCTCCATTTTGAAACGCGCTTTTTGGGACAGGCCATAGATCCTGCCGAAATCATTGACTTTGAAAACAAAGTACCGCATCGGGATCTGTTTGTGTTTCGCAATATCAAAATAAACGGGCGCAACAGCAACCTCTATACATCTTCCGAAAACCGGACGGTGTTTCATCAAGTGAAATCGGGAGAAACACTGGGCGCCATAGCCCGGCGCTACGGAACTACCGTCGGCGAACTGTGCCGGTTGAACGGACTGAAGAAAACGTCCACACTCCGGATAGGGCAATCGCTACGCTGCGGCGTCAGCCCGAAGGGCTTGAACGTCGCGCCGGCCACGGCATCTGCCGTTCCGTCTACACCCTCTGCTACTGCTGTTCCTGCAAACGTATCGACTGCCGATGCCGGTTTGACGCCGGTATATCACCGCATCCGTTCCGGGGATACATTGAGCGCTATTGCCCAAAAATACGGGACAACGGTAAACCGGCTGTGTGAATTAAACGCCATCACAAAGACTACCGTACTGCGCCTGGGACGTTCCATCCGGTGCTCATAGTCCGGTATTCATGTCTTTATTGCTCCATAGCTGCTGTGCCCCCTGTTCCGCGGCAATTATTGAATACTTGCTTGCAAACGGGATTCGACCGACCCTGTTCTATTATAATCCGAACATTTTTCCCCGCGAAGAATACGAAATCCGGAAAGCGGAATGTACCCGCTATGCCTGTTCGCAAGGGCTTGAGATAATCAATGGCGATTACGACCATACCCTGTGGCGCCACGGTATATGCGGACTGGAAAACGAACCGGAACGGGGTATGCGCTGCCTGCAATGCTTCAAAATACGTCTCCTCGCTACAGCCCGGCAGGCGCACGAAGGCCGTTTCGACCGCTTTGCCACCACGCTGGCTTCCTCGCGCTGGAAAGACCTCCGGCAAATTGCAGAAGCCGGACACTGGGCTGCCTCCCAATTTGAGCCGGTATCATTCTGGGAAAAGAACTGGCGCAAAGACGGACTGAGCGAACGCCGGAGAATACTTCTGAAAGAACACGGATTTTATAATCAGCCGTACTGCGGCTGCGAATTCAGTTTTCCCCGCCGGCAGTCAGGTGAATAACCGCGTATTCGGATTGGGTGCCCAACCGGAATTTCCCGCCCCAGATGCCCAGGCCGGAAGTGACATAGATATGGCTGTCTCCCTTTTTCAGATATCCGTACGGATGCTCGAAGAGTCCTGCTATCACCCACGAAAACGGCCAGACCTGTCCGTTGTGCGTATGACCGGACAGTTGCAAGTCAATACGGTTCTTTTCCGTTTCCTTCAGATGTACGGGTTGATGATCCAGCAGGATGAGCGGTTTGTTTCTGTCTACGGATTCAATCAGTTTTTCGATGGACTTTCTTTTCGGGTTCGAGCGGTCGTCACGTCCTATGATGTAAAACGAATCATCAATCAGCACGGCGGAATCTTTCAGCAGCGTAATGCCGGCAGCGTGCAGGAAGGCGGCGCTCTTCGCGGCATTTCCTATATACTCGTGATTCCCAAGTACAGCATAGACACCGTATCTGGAACGAATTTTCCCGACCGACTCCGCGAAATTCCGCTCGAAAAGGGGACGGGTATTGCTGTCTACCAAATCTCCGGCAATCAGCACGACGTCCGGCTCTTCGTTGTTGATAAGGGGCAGCCAGCTTTCGAACTCCTTCTTCCCGATACCGTATCCTAAATGCAAATCGCTTACGGCTACAATCTTCAGAGGGTTTGTACGCCCGCTCTCCTTGTGTACGGTGAGAAAGAGTTCCACCTTCTTTTTATCCAGATAATGAAAATATCCGAAGGTGAAACATGCGGCCACAATGGAAACCACCGTGATGAAACCGCCCCAGCCTTCGGAAAAGAACTTTTCGATAGGAACAGGACGGATCAAACGTACAACATCCATGCAGGCTACAATAAGCAGCAGATACAGAAAGATCATAATCCAGGACGTGCCCACCCTGTACATGAACGAGGTAACAGCCTGAGGCAAATAGTCGCCGACGAACAGGCTGATAACAGGACACAGCAGTACGGCTATTCCGGCAATCAGCACGATACCCCTCCCTACCGGAAGGGGTATCATAAACCAAAGCCTGTAAAACAGATAATAATGAGCGCCGAGGATGGCGGCAAGCATTAGCAGTATTTGTACAATTCTCATGGTTGCATTGTCTGTCTAACTGAATTCTTTCCCGTATTTCAACTGTACGTCCACCATGAACTGTTTAATGCGCTGCTCGTTGTCCTTTTTGCAGATAAGCAGAATATTGCCGGATTCGGCCACGAGATGGTCGTCCAGTCCCTCTATCACCACCAGACGGTCGGGGTTGTCTATGGCGATGATGTTCTCCCGGCTGTCGTACAGCAGGACATTGCTTTTCTTCAGCCGGGCATTCTGCTGTTCGTCCTTTTCGGCCATGTCGTACAGCGATCCCCAGGTGCCCAGATCAGCCCAACCGAAGTCTACACACATCATGTATACATTGTCGGCCTTTTCCATAATGCCGTAGTCGATGGATATATTCGGACAATAGGGGAAATGTTCTGCTATAAACTTTTTCTCCTCCGGCGTATTGAAGATGTCTTTCCCCAAGTCAAACCGGCTGCCGACGTCGGGAAGATACCGGGCAAACGCCTCGATGACGGTATTTACATTCCACAGGAAGAGTCCGGAGTTCCAGAAAAATTCGCCGCTTTCGTAAAACACCTGCGCCAGCTCCTGATTGGGTTTCTCCGTAAAGGTTTTCACCTTCAGGAAATCGCCCGTACCGCCGGTACCGCTGCTCTGAATATATCCGTATCCTGTTTCCGGACGGGAAGGCTTGATGCCCAGCGTAACCAGTGCGTTGTTATCCCTTACGAACTCCAGCCCCTTTTGGATGTCCTGCAAAAAAACATCCTCCTTCAGAATCAGATGATCCGAGGGAGCCACCACGATATTTGCATCCGGATTGCAGGCCTTTATATGATAGGCGGCGTAGGCAATGCAGGGGGCTGTATTCCGCCGGGAAGGTTCCAGCAGAATCTGTTCTGTTCCTACATCCGGCAACTGTTCCTTCACGAGCTGGAAGTACAGTTCGTTCGTAACAATATAAATATTCTCCGGCGGAATGATTTTGGCGAAGCGGTCGAACGTCATCTGAAGTAAGGAACGTCCCGAGCCAAAAAAGTCAAGAAACTGTTTAGGGTAGCTCACCCTGCTAAATGGCCAGAACCGGCTACCGATTCCTCCACCCATAATCACGCAATAGTTATCTTTCATGTATCAGCTATTTGTATATACAAGACTAACGAATGAATCAGCTATTTATTTCGCCGGTTCCCATAATTTGAATTACCTTCGTGGACACTTCTTAACCATAAAATGAAAGCTTTTATGCACACATCCGATGATATGAAACCCGATCATGCCGATCCTGCACCTCCGACGGAAGAGCGCAAACTTATTGCCGGCATCATACACGACGACGAAGCCGCCTTCTGCGAACTCTACGCGCTGTACAAAAACAAACTGATCTATTTTGCCATGAAGTTCGTCAAGTCGCAGGAGTTTGCGGAAGACATATTTCAGGATGCCTTTCTGTCCGTCTGGCAGAACCGGCGTTTTTTGAATCCGAACACTCCCTTTGCACCGTATATTTACACCATTATCCGGAACCGCATACTGAATCTCCTGGCAGAAATCGGCCGCGAACAGGAATTAAAAAAGAAGATACTTGCCGGCGCCATTGATTCGTGCAACGACACGGAATCCTCCATTGCCTGTTCCGAGATAGACTGCTTGCTCGAAAAATCCATGGACATGCTGACGCCTCAGCAGAAACGGATCTTCGAAATGAGCCGGAAAGATATGAAAACGCATAAGGAAATTGCAGACGAACTGAACCTGTCGGTCTACACCGTCCAGCAGCACATCTCCGCTTCGCTGAAAGTCATCCGATCCTGCCTGGCCAACTATGCCGGGAAGTATGTCGATTTGCTGCTGCTCCTGTGCTGCATTGATTTATAATCCACATTCAATGTCGTTTACTTAATAAACAGCTACAATCTCCTGTAATTCATTGAGCCTGACTTTTCAGATTATCCCTTGTACGCCGTAGTTTAGGTCAGGTGAAAGTCGAAGAGAAATCCAACGAGATAACGGCCATACCGAGGTTGTTGGAAGTACTTGCTTTGCAGGGATGTATAGTGACTATTGATGCGATGGGCTGCCAGAAAGAAATAGCGGGTAAAATCGTATCTAAAGGGGCGGACTATGTTTTGGCCGTGAAAGGCAACCAGGGGAATTTGGAAGCAGACAATTGAACAGACGGTTCGCTTTTTCCGTCCGGCAGAAGAATGAGTGGAAGAGGATTTTGGACACGGGCGGATAGAAAGCCGAAAATGCAGTCTTTACCAAGATCTTTCCTTTATTGAGAACGTTGCTCAATGGGCTCATTTGAAAGCGGCAGTAAAAATAGAAAGCCGTCGATACATTAAATCGGAAGGCAGAGAAGAAACAGAAACTCGCTATTATATAACCGGTTTGGCCGACAATGCAGAGACTATTGGCCGGGCGATTCGTTCTCACTGGGGAATTGAAAACAGTCTGCACTGGGTATTGGATGTATCCTTTCGGGAAGACGAAAGCCGGAAAAGAGAAGGCTATGTCTTAAGCAGGTGGCGTTCCGTCTAAACAGGCGGGGGATTTTGCCGCTTTTATGCCTGCTGCATGGAAAGGGACGGGGGAATATGGTAGCGTAAAGAGGGGACAAGGGCTTCCGGCCTCATTGTTTTACATGTGTAAGCTTACGGGAGGGGATTTGCAAAAAAAGAGTGGAAGCGCTTGGGGGCTTCCACTCTTGCTGTCGGGTCTGTACTGGGGGGCGGAGGACAGGAAATGGGGTGGGGTTATTCTTGTTCAACGCCCCATTGCTGTTTGGCAAGGCGCTTGTAGTTGTTGTATCTCCATTTTGCGTTTTCCTGTGCTGCGGCGAAAAGCTCGGCGGCTTCGCCGGGGTATTGCTTTAGTACGGATGAATAGCGTACTTCGCCTTTCAGGAATTCCCGGAATTTGCTCCAGTCGGGTTCCTTGCTGTCCAGCGTGAAGGGGTTTTTTCCTTCGGCTTCGAGGGCGGGGTTGTAGCGCCAGAGGTGCCAGTATCCGCAGGCTACGGCGTCGGCTTCTTCTTGCTGGCTTTTTCCCATGCCGGCTCTCAGTCCGTGGCTGATGCAGGGTGAGTAGGCGATGATGATGGAAGGGCCGTCGTAGGCTTCGGCTTCGCGGATGGCTTTGAGGGTTTGTGCCTGGTCGGCTCCCATGGCGATTTGTGCGCAGTAGACGTATCCGTAGGTGGAGGCTATCAGCCCCAGGTCTTTTTTGCGGATGCGTTTTCCGGCGGCGGCGAACTTGGCGATGGCGCCTACCGGCGTGGCTTTGGAGGATTGTCCGCCGGTGTTGGAATATACTTCCGTATCCAGCACCAGGACGTTGACGTTGCGTCCGGAGGCCAGTACGTGGTCGAGGCCTCCGAAGCCGATGTCGTATGAGGCGCCGTCGCCTCCGATGATCCACTGGGAGCGTTTCCTGAAATAGGGTTTCAGTTCGAGCAGTTCTCCGCAGAGCGTGCAGGCGGGACAGGGGCAGGTGGTTGCGCCGGAGGCTTTCAGCGCTTTCATCTGTTCGAGTTGTTCGGCGTGCGACGGTCCTGCCTGTTCAAAGTATTTAATTGTTTCATCGATCGTAGCGACGCCCCATTCGAGGGCGGCGGCGTAGTCTTCGGCGGCTTTTTTGCCTGCCTCGCCGCCGTCGTTCCGGTTGTCGAGCCATGCCTGCGCTGCGTCTTTGACGCGCTGCTGTGTCCATTCGATGGCCAGCAGGGCTTTGGTTTTTTCTACTGCGCGTTCGCGCATTTTGTCTTCGGCCAGGGTCATTCCCAGTCCGTATTCGGCGAAGTCTTCAAAGAGGGAGTTTCCCCAGGCCGGTCCGCGTCCGTTTTCGTCTACCGTATAGGGTGTGGAGGGTACGGATCCGGAGTAGATGGAGGAGCAGCCGGTGGCGTTGGCTATCATTTGCCGGTCGCCGAACAGTTGGGTCAGCAGTTTCAGATAGGGTGTTTCGCCGCAGCCGGAGCAGGCGCCGGAGAATTCAAACAGGGGGGTGGCGAACTGGGAGTTTTTCACGTTTGCGCTGACGTTTACCAGATGCTGTTTGCTTGTTACCTCGCCGGCGCAGTATGTCCAGTTGGGCGCTTCTTTCAGTTGGGTTTCCAGTTCTACCATTTTCAGCGCTTTGCCTTGTTTGTTGCCGGGGCATACGTCGGTGCAGTTGCCGCATCCGAGGCAGTCGAGCACGGATACCTGGATGCGGAATTTCATGCCGTCGAATTGCTTGCCGGTGGCTTTCAGCATTGTGTCGAAGGGCGCTCCGGCTTGTTCGGTTTCGTCGAGCACGAAGGGGCGGATGGAGGCGTGGGGGCATACGTAGGCGCATTTGTTGCACTGGATACAGTTGGCCGATTCCCATACGGGGACGTGGGAGGCTACGCCGCGTTTTTCGTATTTGGCCGTTCCCTGTTGCCAGGTGCCGTCTTCTATTCCTGCAAAGGTGGAGACGGGCAGGCGGTCGCCGTCCTGTGCGTTGATGACGTGTACGACGTTTTCGATAAAGTCGGGGTCTTTCTTCCGGTCGTTTGTTTCGTCGGGGAGGTTTGCCCATTCGGGTTTTACGGCGAGCTGTTTGTAGGCTCCTCCCTGGTCTACGGCGGCGTAGTTTTTGTTTACGACGTCTTCGCCTTTTTTTCCGTAGGATTTGACGATGAATTTCTTCATCTGTTCAATGGCGAGTTCTACGGGGATTACCTTGGTGATGCGGAAGAAGGCGGACTGGAGGATGGTGTTGGTGCGGTTTCCGAGTCCTATTTCCTGGGCTATCCGGGTGGCGTCGATGTAGTATACGGTGATGTTTTTGCGGGCGAAGTAGCGTTTGATTCTGTTCGGCAGGTTTTTTTCCAGCTCGTCGGCGTTCCAGATGGTGTTCAGCAGGAAGGTGCCGTTCGGGCGGAGTCCGCGGATTACGTCGTACATCCGGAGGTAGGCTTGTACGTGGCAGGCTACGAAATTGGGGGTATTCACCAGATAGGTGGAGCGGATGGGGTTGTCGCCGAAGCGAAGATGGGAGCAGGTGAATCCGCCGGATTTCTTCGAGTCGTAGGAGAAATAGGCCTGGCAGTATTTGTCGGTATTGTCGCCGATGATCTTGACGGAGTTTTTGTTGGCTCCCACTGTTCCGTCGGCTCCCAGGCCGTAGAATTTGGCTTCGAACATTCCTTCGCCTCCGAGGGCGATTTCTTCCTGCTGGGGAAGGGATGTGAAGGTTATGTCGTCTACGATGCCGATGGTGAATCCGTTTTTGGGGAGGGGCAGCGCCAGGTTTTCGTATACGGCGAGGATTTGTGCCGGGGTGGTGTCTTTCGATGACAGTCCGTAGCGGCCGCCTACGATGAGCGGGGCGTTTTCGTGTCCGTAGAAGCAGTCTCTTACGTCCATATACAGCGGCTCGCCGTTGGCGCCCGGTTCTTTGGTGCGGTCAAGTACGGCGATGCGCTTCACGGTGGAGGGGAGGGCGGAGAGGAAATGTTTGGCGGAGAAGGGGCGGTACAGGTGTACGGCTACCAGTCCGGCTTTTTTGCCTTGGCTTCTCAGGTGGTCGATGGCTTCGCGGATGGCTTCGGTGACTGATCCCATGGCGATGATGATGTGTTCGGCGTCGCTGTCGCCGTAGTAGTCGAACAGGCCGTATGCGCGTCCGGTGATGGCGGAGAGTTCCTTCAGGTATTCTTCCACGATGGCGGGGACGGCTTCGTAGTATTTGTTGGAGGATTCCCGGTGCTGGAAGTAGGTGTCGGGATTCTCGGCCATGCCGCGTGCTACGGGGTTTTCGGGATTCAGCGAACGTGCTCTGAATTCGGACAGGGCTTTTCGGTCTATCAGATGTGCCAGGTCGTCGGCTTCGAGCGATTCTATTTTCTGTATTTCGTGTGAAGTGCGGAAGCCGTCGAAAAAGTTTACGAAGGGTACGCGCGATTTGAGCGTGGCCAGATGGGCTACCGCCGCCAGGTCCATTACTTCCTGCACGGAGCCTTCCGCCAGCATGGCAAAACCGGTTTGCCGGCAGGCCATCACGTCTTGGTGGTCGCCGAAGATCGACAGTGCATGGGAGGCTATGGCGCGTGCCGAGACATGGAATACGCAGGGAAGGAGTTCGCCTGCTATTTTGTACATGTTCGGGATCATCAGCAGCAGTCCCTGCGAGGCGGTGTAGGTGGTGGTCAGCGCGCCGGCCTGGAGTGATCCGTGTACGGCTCCGGCTGCTCCGCCTTCCGACTGCATTTCTTGCACCAGGACTGTTTCGCCGAAAATGTTTTTGCGGCCTGCCGCCGCCCATTCGTCTACGTATTCGGCCATCGTAGAGGATGGCGTGATGGGATAAATTGCAGCCACTTCGCTGAACATATACGAGATATGTGCTGCTGCCTGATTTCCGTCACAGGTTAGGAATTTTTTCTTCTTAGTCATTTGCATTTAATTTTATGTAACACTTATTTTTCTTTCAGTATAAAAAGCCGAACAGCCAGAGTGGGATCAGGTTTTCCTGTCCTGTTTTCATCCGGTCGATGGCGTAATAGAGATCGGGGTTGTTTCTTGTCCGGGGTGATTCTTCTACGCAGAAGCGGTAGGTTCCGTCGACTGTAAAATGCACGTTGCGGACGCCCGTATTGAGCCGGTGATCTTTGTGCAGGAGGTTGTAGAAAAATGTTTCGCGCAGCGCCTGTGCGTTTACTTCCGACGGGCGGACGGGATACATCAGGTTGGTATTGTGCATATAGACTTTGGCCGGTTTTTTGGGGAATGTTTCGCCTTCGGTATAGAGCATGTTGGTGAGCCGTGCGTCGGTGAGGTATTTGATGTAGTTCATCACCGTAGCCCGGCTGGTTTCTATATCCTTGCTCAGTTGGCTGATGTTGGGCGCCGAGGGGGCGGTAATGGCCAGCAGATAGAGCAGTCGCCGGAGTTTGGGCAGGTAGCTTTGTTCGATCTGCTTAATGTACAATACGTCTACTTCGAGCATCATGTTCATGGTCTTGAGTAGATTTTCGGAGAAGTTTCTTTTTTCGAGATAGAAGGGGTAGTATCCGTGATGCAGGTAGTCCGGAAAGAAATCTGCGGGATTTACTTTCCTGCAGACGGATTCGGCTATGCGGCGGTGATCGGCCAGGAGTTCGTCGAACGAATATACGGGGAAGGAGGCGCCGGCCGTAAGGTTCAGGTATTCGCGAAACGAGAATCCCCGGAGATTGTACGATACGGCGCGTCCCGACAAGTCGGGGTTTTCTTCTTTGAGACGCATGACTGAGGATCCGGAGAATACGATCTTCAGCGCCGGATAGCTGTCGTAGCAGAAGCGCAGTTCTTTCGACCAGTCGGGGTATTTGAACATCTGGTCTATCAGCAGTACTTTGCCGCCCCGGCTGTAAAATTCTCCGGCAAAGTCGGAGAGTTTTCGTTCGGTAAAGTAAAAATGGTTCAGATTGATGTACAGGCATTCCCTGTTGCCTGCTCCGAAGAACTCGCGGGCGTAGTCCAGCAGAAAGCTTGTTTTGCCTACTCCGCGCGATCCTTTGATGCCTATCAGGCGGTCGTTCCAGTTGATTTCGTCCATCAGCAGGCGCCGGACGGGCGAACAGGTGTGTTCGAGTAAATAATTATGTGTGCGATAAAATGATTCCACTGCTTTGCTCTTGCTTCGACTGTCTGTTTGCGCGAACAAAATTAGTAAAAATCCTTGGATTGCAATACCGGGATTGCAATAAATGATTTCCCCCTCCTTTGCGGGAGGGGGAAAAGAGAGGACAGGGGGGATTGAGGCGCGGGTGTTGTGCCGTCGTGTCAGTATACGGGGGAGGCCAGGTATCTGACGGCGAATTGCACCATGCCGCCCAGTGCATACCGGAGGGCGTCTTCGTCGAGGTCGAAGCGGTCGTTGTGGTGTTCGGCGCCGCTGCCCAGCGATTCGTTGCGGATTCCTACAAAGAGGAAGATGCTTGGCGCCAGGGTGCTGTATTGCGAGAAGGATTCGGCGGCGTACCATTTGCCGTCGCCTTCGAAAATCCTGTCGGGATAGAGTTCTTTTACTGCGCGGAGGGTAAATTCGGCCAGGGCTTTGTCGTTGATGACGGGGTCGAGGATGACGCCCATATCGTCGTGGAAGCGTACGGTGCAGTTGTGGGCGCGGGCGATGTCTTCGGCTACTTTGCGGAAGAGGACGAAGGCTTTTTCGGCTTCTGCCCGGTTGAAGAAGCGTACTGTCCCGCCGACGTATACCGAGTTGGGGATGACGTTGTCGGCTTCGCCTCCGTGTATCTGGGAAATGCCCAGCGTGAGGGTTTCGGTGATGTTGCGCTGGTTGTTCCAGGCGATGGAAATGCCGGTCAGGATATTGGCGACGGCAAAGATGGGGTTGATGGACAGGTCGGGGCGCGAGGCATGTCCGCCGCGTCCTATGACGTCGAAGGCTACCGTGGCGGCGCCGGCCATCAGCGGTCCGCCCTGGATGGCAAAGACGCCGGTATCGAAGGCCGAGGCCAGGTGATTGCCGTAGAAGGCGTCGATTTGCAGCGGACGGAGGGCTTCCACCATGGCGGCGATGCCGGCGCTGGTTTCTTCGCCTTCTTCGAAGATAAAGACGATTCGTCCGCGGAGTTGATCTTTCAGTTCCGTCAGTACCCGGACGGCGCCCAGCAGGACGGCCATGTGACCGTCGTGTCCGCAGGCATGGGAGACGCCTTCGACTTGGGAGATCCGTGTCTTTGGCTGCTTCAGGTTCGTCGGCGATTCGAGGATTGGCAGTGCGTCGATGTCGGTACGCAGTCCGATGGTCTTGCCCGGTTTGCGGGTGTCGAGGATGGCGTAGAAGCCGGTGCCCGGTACTTTGACGACGGGAAGTCCCATCTTCGATACTTCTTCTTGAAGGAAACGGGTGGTTTCGAATTCCTTGGACGAGAGTTCGGGGTGTTCGTGCAGGTATCCGCGTACTTGGCGGATGTAGCTGTCGGCGGCTTGTACTTTCTCTGCAATGGTTTCTGTGCGGACGGCTTTCTGTGCAGAGGCGGAAAGCGAGGCGAGGGCGAGCGACAGCAGGAGTATGCTCCTGAGGGTTCGCCCGGATTGGTTTGTTGGTCGGAATAAGTTTGTCATCTTGTTCTTTTATTAGGTAATGAGCGGCAAAGATAGGCGATTCAGCGGGAATTGAACGAACGGAGCAGTACATAGCGCGAAAGGGTCGCCCAGACGCGGTAGCGTCGTTCGAGCGAGGCGGACAGTCCGGCGTCGTCGTGCAGGACGAATGTGCTGTCCTGCCGGTTCAGGTAGCGGAAGCCTGTCTGCAGGTCTATTGCGCAACTGTCGCCGATGAGGGCGTTCCCCGGGCTGAAGGCTTCCGCCGGCGCTGATTCGGCGTCCAGCAGATTGCTTCCGAAGCGGTAATATTCGACGTCGGGCAGCGAGAGATGGAACAGGGTGGGGAATATGTCCCGGTGGGAGCCCCGGCGCGACGTGTCGGGCGTTTGTCCTTTCAGGTATCGCGGGGGAACGAAGAGGATGAAGGGGACGCCGTATTTGTCGTACAGATCGCCGTCGCGGGGCTTCAGGAATCCTTTGAAGGGATGGTCGCCCGTGACGGCGATGATCACCCGGTCGGCCAGCGGACCGGTGCGCACGGCGCGGATGAAGTCGGCCAGGCAGTCGTTGGCGTAGCGGAAGGTGGCCAGTCCTCTGTAGGTATATTCGGCATCGTCCAGCAGGCGGCCTTTCAGCGAATTGCTCACTGCGACGCCGGAGAAGCGGTAGCCGCTGGGCAGCCGGTGGGGCGAATGGTTCGTGATGCTCATCCCGTAGATGAAACAGGGCGAGGAGGCTCGCTCCAGATCCAGCAGGATTTGTTGGAACATATAGCCGTCGAATACTCCCCAGTCCTGGATTTCCGCTCCGGGCACATCGTGGAGGATGGCTTCTTGTCCTTCTACGAAGTCGAAGCCCTGAGCCGGAAGAAAGGAGTGGATGTTGCGCCAGCCCTGCTTCGAGCCGGTCACGAAGCGCGTCACGTAGCCTGCCTCCCGGAAGGGCAGTACGGCCGAGGCCGCCGCCTGACGGTTTTCCATTGCGCTCTGCGTCACGTAGGCCGAAGGATTGGATATGAGGAGTCCTTCCAGGCTGCCGATGGTGCTTTCGGCGGTATAGGGCAGGAAGTGCCGGAAGTAGAGGCAGTGGGGCAGTTCTTCCTTGAGTCGTCCCAGTACATCGAGGCTGTCGCTCTGGAGCGACAGGCCGTTGGTGCCCATCGACTCCATTTGCAGGAAGACCACGTGGGGAGGGTTTTCCCGCAGGAAGGCGTCATCCGCCGTTCGTTCCCGCAGGAGCTCCGACGGATCGCCCCGGAGGCTGTCGACCGGAACGCCCAGGAAGTCGGCCACGGCTTCCGCTTCCGAGGTATAGCCTGCTCCGCGCAGCAGCTCCGCGGCGTCCGGGACGTCTCGTCCGGAGGCGTGGTCGGACCAGGCGTCTTTGAGCGAAAGCAGGGGATTCATGCAAACCATGTTGACAAAGCTGTGCTTCGACACCATCGCGTCGTGGTTTCGCAGCGGAAAGGTTCCCGTACTGCCGCGCATCAGCAGAGCCGCAGCGGGGAGCATCAGCAGGGCGACGCAGTGTCCGGAGCGTTTCGGAGCCGCTCTCCGGAAGCTGTCGCAGCGGTAGATCCTTCCCGTCAGACGCCAGAGGACAAAGCTCAGGGCGAAGAAGAAGAGGAGAATCCCCACCAGCGGATAGTCTTCGCGGATGGACTGCAGGACGCTTTCCGTATCGTCGTAGACGATGCCGAACACCGAGGTGCTGAAGTGGCCGCCGAAATACCGGTAGTAGTAAAAATCCGTCAGCAGAATCCCCGCATACAGGCCGGAGGCTATCCCGGCACAGATTCGCCCCGCGGCCGTCAGGAAATTCCGTCCCGTGAAGCCCGACAGCAGCGCGACAGCCGTCAGCGGCAGCAGCACATACAGTCCGGCCTGAAGGTCGGTACGCAGCCCCTGGAAGAGGCCGAAGGGCAGGTCCTTCAGATAAAGCTCCCAGCCCGTATGGGCGCCGTAGGCGAGCAGGAACACCGCCCGGTAGAGAAACTGCATCAGCACGATAAGCGCCAGTACCGCCGCGAGGCGGAACATTTGCAGCGAAAAGTAAGAAGTATCGAATCGTATCTTCATTGTGTTTAAAGTAAGGAAAAAACATCCGCAACGCGCGGTTCAGTCATTAAAAGCGGCCAAAAATAAGGATAAATCGCCGGCTGAGCAACACCGGACGGAAGCCCGCCGGCTTCGGATGGAGGCTAATGGGCTTAAAATGAAAGCAAACCGGCTTCAGACGGAGGCAAATTCTCTTAAGCCGGCGGCGTTTTGGCTTAAGACAGTACGCTTCCGGCTTAAGCCGGCGGCATTTCGGCTTAAGACAGAACGTCGCCGGCTTAAGCCGAAACGTCGCCGGCTTAAGACAGAACGTCGCCGGCTTAAGCCGAAACGCCGCCGGCTTAAGACAGAACGTCGCCGGCTTAAGACGAAACGCCGCCGGCTTAAGACATAACGCCGCCGGCTTAAGACGAAACGCCGCCGGCTTAAGCCGAAACGCCGCCGGCTTAAGCCGGAGACGTACTGTCTTAAGCCGAAATGCCGCCGGCTTAAGCCGGAGACGTACTGTCTTAAGCCAAAACGCCGCCGACTTAAGACGAAACGCCGCCGGCTTAAGTCGAAACGCCGCCGGCTTAAGATAAAACGCTGCCGGCTTAAGATAAAACCGAATTGTCTTAAGACAAAACCGAATGGTCTTAAGACAAAACCGTTTTGTCTTAAGACAGCGGCGTTTTGTCTTAAGACAAAATGGTTTTGTCTTAAGACAGCGGCTCACTGTCTTAAGACGACGACGTACTGTCTTAAGACAATTCGGTTTTGTCTTAAGACAATTCGGTTTTGTCTTAAGACAGCGGCTCACCGTCTTTAGACGACGACATACTGTCTTAAGACAATTCGGTTTTGTCTTAAGACAATTCGGTTTTGTCTTAAGCCAAAACGGTTTTGTCTTAAGACAATTCGATTTTGTCTTAAGCCAAAA
>JAISMW010000004.1 GCA_031276545.1 Tannerellaceae bacterium | reverse complement strand
AATATTGACGGAAAAACGGCATGACGAAAAATGTTCGTATGCTTCCCTGATATTCATTCCGTCTGGCTGAAGGTTTTTAGCTCTTACCTGTATTTATTTAATTTATGATGCTTTTGCCGGATTACGGAGGTACTGCTTTGTTTGCAGTAATTTCTTCGTAATCCTGCAAAAGCATCGTTGCATTTGCAACAGTGCCTTCGTACACGAACAAAAGTACTTTATCAAATGCAACAATGCCTTCGTACGAGTACAAAGGTACTGTTGCAAATGAAACAGTGCCTTCGTACGCGTACAAAGGTGCCGTTGCAAATGAAACAGTACTTTCGTACGCGTACAAAGGTACCGTTGCAAATGAAACAGTACCTTCGTACGCAAACAAAGGCACCGTTGCAAATGAAACACCACCTTTGTTCACGTACGAAGGCACTGTTGCATTTGACAAAGTACCTTTGTACTCGTACGAAGGCACTGTTGCATTTGCAACAGTACTTTTGTTCACGTACGAAAGCACTGTTTCATTTGCAACGGTATTTTTGTTCATGTACGAAGGTACTGTTGCATTTGCAACAGTACTTTTGTTCGCGTACGAAGGCGCTGTTGCATTTGCAACGGTACTTTTGTTTGTGTACGAAGGCGCTGTTGCATTTGCAACGGTACTTTTGTTCGTGTACGAAGGTGTTGTTGCATTTAATAAAATATTTTTGTTCGGCGACGAAGGAGATATTGCATTTGTGGAAGTATCTTCGTTTGGAAACAGAGATAGTATTGTATTTACGGAAGTATCTTCGTTCGATTACGAAGATGGTATATTATCTGTCAAAGGTTGCCTGCTCGCCGACGGGGGGAAGGGCGCGGGTGAAATTCGTCGGTTTGATTTTTTTGTATTTTTGCCGGCAAATACAGAACTTATGTCACATCTACCTGAATTTATTAGCGATTTGGCGCTTATCCTGATTACGGCAGGGATTGCAACCGTGCTTTTTAAATGGCTGAAGCAGCCGGTGGTACTGGGCTATATCGTGGCCGGTTTTATTGCCGGGCCGAATACGCCGTGGCTGCCTACGGTGACGGATCTCGAGAATGTGAAGGTTTGGGCCGAGATTGGGGTTATTTTCCTGCTCTTTGCGCTCGGACTGGAGTTTAGTTTCAAGAAGCTTATATCGGTGGGCGGTACGGCTTCGCTGGCTACGCTTATCAATATGGGATCGATGATTGTGATCGGATATATGGTGGGGCAGTTGCTGGGATGGTCGGCGATGGACAGTGTTTTTCTGGGGGGGATGCTGTCGATGTCGTCTACCACGATCATTATAAAGGCATTCAACGAGGCGGGTTTGCAGAAGCAGAAGTTTGCGGGCATCGTGTTCGGTATGCTGATTGTGGAGGATCTGGCGGCGATACTGATGATGGTGATGCTGTCTACGGTGGCCGTAAGCCGGACGATTGGCGGCATGGAATTGCTGTGGAGCATGCTCCGTCTGGCGTTTTTTGTGCTGGTATGGTTCATCGTCGGCATCTATCTGATTCCTACGATGCTGAAGAAACTGAAGAAGTTTCTGAACGACGAAACGCTGATTATCCTTTCCGTCGGGCTTTGTCTCGGTATGGTGCTGTTTGCCTCGAAAGTGGGCTTTTCGGCGGCGCTCGGCGCTTTCATCATGGGTTCGATACTGGCCGAGACGGTCCGGGCGAAACAGATAGAACACCTGGTGGAGCCGGTCAAGAATCTTTTCGGCGCGGTGTTTTTCGTATCGGTAGGGATGATGATTGATGTGGCGTCCATCACGGAACATGCGGCGCTTATCCTGGCGCTTACGGGCGTGGTGCTGGCCGGTCGGGTGGTGTTTGCCACGCTTGGCGTGATGGCGTCGGGCGAAGGTCTGCGGGTGGCGGTACTGGCGGGTTTCAGTTTGGCTCAGATTGGCGAGTTTTCTTTTATTATTGCCACGCTGGGGATGAGCCTGGGGGTTATCGGCGACTTCCTGTATCCGGTGATCGTGTCGGTGTCGATCATCACGACCTTTACGACGCCCTATTTCATCCGGGCCGCCCTGCCGGTGTACGCTTATCTGGAGAAAAAGATCCCGGCACGCTGGGAGCGGATCGTAAACGGCTACGCCACGTCGGGTCTGAAGACGGTGAACAAGCAGGACGACTGGAACCGTCTGCTTCGGAGCGTGCTGGCGTTTGTTGCCGTCAATTCGGCGGTCTGTCTGGCGATTATGCTGGTATGCGAAACATTTGTGACGCCCTTCGTGACGTCTCATCTTCCGGGAATCTGGGGCCGGGCGCTTTCTGCGGCGTTTGCCCTGCTGCTGATGGCTCCGTTCCTTCGCAGCATTATGATGAAGAAGAACCGTTCGAAGGAGTTCCGCACGCTGTGGGACGACAATCATTTCAATCGCGGGGCGCTGATCTCGCTCGTGGCGCTCCGTATGGGGATTAGCTGCGCGCTGATCCTGGGGGTGCTGGTGCGGCTCTTCCCTGCCTATATGCTGGGAATGGTGATTGTGTCGATGGCGGTGATTGCGGCGATTATTTTCTTTCAGGGTTTCAAGCGGCAGTCTCGCCGGATAGAGGCGCATTTTCTGGAGAACCTTCACCGGAAGCAAAAGCAGGCTCCGCTTCATCCCGAAATGGCGGGGCATCTGCTGCTGCGCAATATCCATATCGAAGAGATCGAGGTCTCGCCCCTTTCTCCCCGTATAGGCAAGACGCTTCGCGAACTTAATTTCCGTCGGCGGCTGGGTTTGAGCGTCGTGTCGATCCTTCGGGGTCATCGGAAGATTAATATCCCCGACGCCGACGAACGGCTGTATCCGCACGACCGGCTGATTATTGCCGGCTCGGACGACGACATACGCCGGCTTATCCGCGAGGTGCAGAGCTACGATCGGACGCAGGACGAGGAAGAGGATGCTCAGGTGCACATCGCCCTTTCGCAGTATGTGGTGGAAAAAGGTTCGTACATGGCCGGACGGACGCTCGGCGAGCTGGACGTTCAGCGAAAGACGGAATGTATGGTGATTTGCATCGATCGGGAAGGCGAGCCGGCAATCAGCGCTTCGTCCTCTTTCCTTTTCCGCGAAGGCGATACGCTTCTGCTGGCCGGCGAAGAAGAGAGCCTGGCCGGGTTTCGCACAAAAATGGAGAGTTAGCAGTTTTTGTCCCGCAGGACATCCTCCACCCATTGGGGGTTGTCGAGATACCAGGAGACGGTTTTCAGGATACCGTCTTCAAAAGACGTTTCGGGTTTCCATCCCAGTTCGCGTGTTATTTTGGAAGGGTCGATGGCGTACCGCAGGTCGTGTCCGAGGCGGTCTTGTACGAATTGTATGAGGCCGTTGTCGATCCAGTCGGTGCGGAGATTTCCTTCGGCGTCGTATTCCCTTCGTTTCAGCGCCTTCCGGCAGTCGGGTTTTTCCGTCAGGATACGCTGTACGGTGCGGATGGTGAGTTTTACTATTTCGATGTTCTGCCACTCGTTATGTCCCCCCACATTATATACTTCTCCGTTCCGTCCCCGGTGGAGTACGAGGTCGATGGCCTTGCAGTGGTCTTCCACATAGAGCCAGTCGCGAACGTTGGAACCGTTTCCGTAGACCGGCAGAGGTTTTCCTTCGAGGATATTCCGTATCATGAGCGGGATTAGTTTTTCGGGAAAATGATAGGGGCCGTAATTGTTTGAGCAGCGTGTGATGGAGACGGGCATTTTGTAGGTTTCCGAATAGGCGTTTACGAAGAGGTCGGCGCTCGTTTTCGATGCGCTGTACGGACTTCGCGGATTCAGCGGAGTAGTTTCGGTGAAATATCCTTCGGATCCGAGGCTGCCGTATACTTCGTCGGTGGATACCTGGTGGAAACGTACGCCGTCTTTCCAGGTAGGGTATCCGTCGGCGCCGGCGCCCGTCACCCAGGCTCGGCGGGCGGAGTCGAGCAGGTTTTGCGTTCCGAGGATATTGGTCGTCAGAAACAGTTGCGGGTCGCCGATGCTCCGGTCTACGTGGCTTTCGGCTGCGAAGTTCACCACGTACTGAAAGTCATAGCGTCCGAAGAGTCGGTCGGTCAGCGTGCGGTCTCCGATGTCGCCTTTCACGAACTCGCAACGTCCCGGGCGGAGGTCGTGTTCGATTGTTTTCAGATTGCCGGCGTAGGTGAGCAGATCCAGTACGACGATTTGTATATCGGGATAGGTGGCGAGCATGTATTTCACAAAGTTTGCGCCGATGAATCCGGCGCCTCCGGTGACGAGATAAGTTTTCATATCGGAAATAAGTTATGGATTGTATATAAAATTAAATTCCCCCTTTTCCAGGCTGGGAGCCTGTGTGTCTTTTTCCGAGAGGACGGGCGATGCGCCCTGCGGAATCCTCCAGTCGATGCCGAAAGCCGGCTCGTTGTAGCGTATTGATCTTTCGGCGGCGGGATGATAGGGACTGTCCACCCTGTAGGAGAAGACGGCCTGTTCGCTCAGGACGTGGAAACCGTGCGCAAATCCCTTCGGGACGAAGAGCTGTCGTTTGTTGTCTGAAGAGAGTTCTACGGCGATATGTTTTCCGAAGGCCGGCGATCCTTTCCGCAAATCGACGGCTACATCCAGCACACATCCCCGTATCACCCTCACCAGTTTGGCCTGCGAAAAGGGATCCAGTTGATAATGCAATCCGCGCAGGACGCCTTTTGAGGATCCGGATTCGTTTTCCTGCGTGAAATGAACGGATCCGATGTGCTGTTCAAATTCCGCCTGTCTGAAAACCTCAAAAAAATATCCCCGGGAGTCATTGAACACCGTCGGTTCAATAATCCACACCCCGGGGATAGCTGTTTTCACGTATTTCATTCGCGTTCTTTTGTGATTGGAACGCAAAATAAATCTTTTTCTTATAAACGGGCAAGCATTAGCCTATCAATCGGATACTGCGCCGGATGAAATTGCTTAAGGCTTCTCCTTTGAGCATACCGTTGCCAAGCAGCGCCAGGTCGACGAGTTCGTGTATGAGGCTGTTGCCGGCGGCATAGTCGGAAAGGAGGGTATCTCGTTTGTTTCGGAGTTCGTCCAGCGTACGGTTTGTATTTTCCATATCCTCTTTTTCGTCGGCGGTTATTTCTTCGCTTTTCTTCTGATTTTGTTTTTCCCTCAGGTCAGTTTGCCGGGCTTCCCATCCTTTGATGTCGGCAAGGATTGGGGCGAGTTCGCCGGCACAGGCAGCTTCTTCGTCGGCCAGCACTTTCTTTATGAGCGGATGGTCTGTGTTCAGTACGATGCTGTAGCTGTCGGGCATCTCGCCGTAGAAGGACATTCCGGGCTGCATGGCCGACATTTCGCGCATACGCCTCATATACTCGCTCTGTGTGAGCATCACCGGATTGGCCTGTTCGCCCAGCGCTTCGAGTGTGACGGAGTACTCGGTCTTTTCCGTTTTCGGCATCCGGCTTTTGAATAGTTCCTGCAGCGCATGACGCTGGTCGGGGGAAAGGCTTACTTTGTTCTCTTCGTTTTTGCGGATGATGTTTTCGGTTGTATCGCTGTCTACGCGCACGAACTGTGTTTTTTCGAACTTCTGTTCCAGTTGTCCTACCTGGTGTACGTCCAGTTGTCCGTCCATCAGCAGGACGCTGTATCCCTTGTCTTTCGCAGCCTGAATATAGCTGTATTGTTCTTCGGTGCTGTGGGTGTAGAGGTAGATCAGTTGTCCGTCTTTATTGGTTTGATTTTCCTTTGTCAGCGTTTTGTATTCGTCGAAGGTATAATATTTGCCTTCCGTATCTTTGAGCAAAGCAAATTTGGCAGCCCGTTCATAAAACTTTTCGTCACTCAACATGCCATATTGGATGAAGAGTTTGAGGCTGTCCCATTTTTCTTCGAACTGTGGTCGGTCGTTCTTGAATATTTCTTCCAGCCGGTCGGCCACTTTCTTGGTGATATGGTTGGAAATTTTTTTCACGTTCCGGTCGCTCTGCAGGTAGGAGCGGGACACGTTGAGCGGAATATCGGGCGAGTCGAGCACTCCGTGCAGCAAGGTAAGGAACTCCGGCACGATGCCTTCCACCGAATCGGTTACAAACACCTGGTTCGAGTACAACTGTATCTTGTTTCGGTTTAAGTCGATATTGTTTTTTATGCGCGGGAAGTAGAGGATGCCGGTCAGATTGAAAGGATAGTCTACATTGAGGTGTATCCGGAAAAGCGGTTCTTCCGACATGGGGTAGAGGTCGCGGTAGAACTTTGCGTAGTCGTCGTCGGTCAGTTCCGAAGGTTTCCTCACCCAGGCCGGTTTGGTATCGTTTACGATATTGTCTTCTTCCGTATCGGTGTATTTGCCGTCTTTCCATTCCTGCTTTTTTCCGAAAGCGATGGGAACGGGCAGGAAGCGGCAGTATTTTTTCAGCAGTCCGCTAATCCGGTCTTTACCGAGAAACTCCTTGTTTTCGTCGTCGATATGCAGGATGATGTCGGTACCGATGAGGTCTTTTTCGGTTTCTTCCAATACATATTCCGGATTTCCTTCGCAACTCCACTTCATGGGTACGGCGCCTTCCTTGTACGAGCGGGTACGGATTTCCACTTTCTTGGCTACCATGAAGGTGGAGTAGAATCCCAGTCCGAAATGCCCGATGATGGAGGCTGCATCGTTCTTGTATTTCTCCACAAATTCCTCGGCTCCGGAGAAGGCAATCTGATTGATGTAGCGGTCTATCTCATCCGCCGTCATACCGATGCCCCGGTCTGAAACGGTGAGTGTTCCGGCTCCTTCGTCTACGGTTATGCGGATGGTCTGGTCTCCCAGCTCGCCTTTGTATTCACCCACGGAGGCCAGCGTTCTTAATTTCTGCGTGGCATCTACGGCATTGGAAACAATTTCGCGTAAAAAAATTTCATGATCACTGTACAAAAACTTCTTGATGATGGGGAAGATATTTTCACTTGTAACCCCGATGTTCCCTTGTTTAGACATATACTGTATTTTTTTCTATTAATAAATCATTGAATTGTTATGGCTTAGACAAAAAAAGTGCCAGTCGGGGAGGACTGACACTTTGTCTGTTTAGCGGGGAGTTTTTAACTCACCCGTTTTCCGGGGAATTTCAACTTGCCTGTGTTGAAACAACGGTGAGTTTCTGTTCTTCCTTATCGAAGCCTACGTGAATGGTATCCCCTTCGTCTATGGAGGCTTTGATGATCATTTCTGCCATTTCGTCTTCCAGATATTTTTGGATGGCACGTTTCAGGGGGCGGGCGCCGAACTGCACGTCGTATCCTTTTGTTGCGATGAAGTCTTTGGCTTCTTCCGTAAGTTCCAGCGAATAGCCCAATTTTGTAACACGGTCGTACAATCCCTGCAATTCGATGTCGATGATTTTGTGGATGGCTTCCTTGTCCAACTGGTCGAACATTACAATATCGTCGATACGGTTCAGAAATTCGGGAGCGAATGCCTTATTCAGCGCTTTCTGGATAATGCCGTGTGAAAACTCCTTGTCGATGGACTCCTGTCCTTTGGTATTGAAGCCCACTCCATGTCCGAAATCCTTCAACTGACGGGTTCCGATGTTGGAGGTGAGAATGAGGATGGTATTCTTGAAGTTGATTCTCCTTCCCAGGCTGTCGGTGAGGCGTCCTTCGTCCAGCACCTGGAGCAGGATATTGAATACGTCGGGGTGTGCTTTTTCTATTTCGTCCAGCAGCACGACGGAATAGGGTTTGCGCCTTACTTTCTCCGTCAACTGTCCGCCTTCTTCGTAGCCCACATATCCCGGAGGCGCTCCTATCAGGCGGGATACGGCGAATTTTTCCAGGTATTCGCTCATGTCGATGCGGATAAGCGAGTCGGCGGAGTCGAACAGATATTCCGCCAGTTTCTTGGCCAGATGAGTTTTGCCGACGCCTGTCGGCCCCAGGAACATAAATGTACCGATGGGTTTGTTCGGGTCTTTCAGTCCCACCCTGTTGCGCTGGATGGCTTTTACTATTTTGGAAACCGCATTGTCCTGTCCGATGATTTTCTTTTTCAGCGCATCACCCATTTCCAGCAGTTTTACGTTTTCTGCTGTGGCGATACGCTGTACCGGAACGCCGGACATCATGGCTACCACTTCCGCTACTTTTTCTTCGTCTACGGTTTCGCGATGTTCCTGCAATTCCCGTTCCCATTTTGCTTTAGCGGCTTCCAACTGCAACAGGTAATGGCGTCCTTTATCGCGGAAGCTGGCTGCCAGTTCATAGTTTTGCGACTTGACGGCCAGCAGTTTTTCCAGTTGCGTATTTTCTATCTTGGCTTCCAGTTCTTCAATGCTTTTGGGAACCACAATATTGGATATATGTACGCGCGATCCGGATTCGTCCAATGCGTCGATGGCTTTGTCGGGGAAATTACGGTCGCTGATATACCGTTCCGTCAGGTTTACGCAAGCCTTTAAGGCCTCGTCGGTATAGACCACGTTATGATGTTCTTCGTACCGCGGCTTGATGTTTCTCAGTATCTGTAATGTTTCTTCCGTGGAGGTTGGGTCTACGATTACTTTCTGGAAACGGCGCTCCAGGGCGCCGTCTTTTTCAATATTCTTGCGATATTCATCCAGCGTAGTAGCGCCGATGCACTGTATTTCTCCGCGCGAGAGGGCCGGCTTCAGCATATTGGCGGCATCCATCGATCCGGATGCCGACCCTGCACCGACAATCGTATGTATCTCGTCGATAAACAGGATGATATTCGGATTTTTCGACAGTTCGTTCAGGATGGCCTTGATACGTTCTTCAAACTGCCCGCGGTATTTTGTACCCGCCACAATAGAGGCCATATCGAGGCTTATGACACGTTTGTCAAACAGAATGCGGGACACTTTGCGCTGGACGATGCGCAATGCCAATCCTTCCACAATGGCCGATTTGCCTACACCCGGTTCACCAATCAGCACCGGATTGTTTTTCTTCCTCCTGCTCAGGATTTGCGCCAGACGTTCGATTTCCTTTTCCCGCCCCACGATAGGGTCTAAACGGTTATCGGTGGCAGCCAGTGTCATATCGGTTCCGAAATTGTCCAGCACCGGCGTGTCGTGAGGTGATTTGGGTTGCGCTATACCGGATGAATTATTCTGCCGGGCCGGTTCTTTCCGCGACGACATGCCTTCTTCGTCTTCTTCGTCTTCATCATCCGTATATCCGTTGCTGATTTCTTCCATTTCTTCACATACTTCGTCCAGTGGATGCATATCAAGGGTATTCGCCAATTGATTATATACGGAGTTGTATGTAACACCTGCCTCGCTTAATATTTTGGCGGCCATATTAAATTCCTCTTTCAGGATGGCAAGGAGCAGATGTTCCGTTCCTGTTTCTTCACTTTTAAACATACGCGCCTCCAGCAGACTCATACGTAAAACACGTTCGCTGGTTTTGCTTACGGCAAGATTGCTGTCACCGACATCTTCCACATTATATATATTGCGTATATCCTGTTCAATATTCTTTTTAACATCGGAGATGCTCACATTCAGCTCATGCAGTATGTGTATGGCGCTTCCTTCGCCGTCGCGGATAATACCCAGCATCAGGTGTTCGGGCCCGATGTGACTGTTTTGAAGCCTTATTGCTTCTTCCCTGCTGTACTCAAGAATATCCATTAGTTGTTTGGAGTAATTATTTTTCATCATATTTGTGTAATAAACTGAACGGCAAAGTTACTAATCTCTATCTACATATTATCAAAAACCGGGCCAATGTTTTTGAAAAACCTATGATTAAGCCGATATGTCGCGCGGATTTCCCGGTAACATCGGACGGAAACGCTGGAGTGCACACCCGGAACTGTATGTCTGCCGCCAATATGCCCTGCCTGCCGGATGAAGCGACCGTGGTAGCCGGCGAAATTGCGGCTTTATCGTGAATACAAAGCGTGGAAAATGCGGCAGGAAGACTTTGTGTTCAATACAAAATCATCCAGTCAACCGGCAGGGCGACTTTGTCGTGAATACAAAGCGCCGAAACGTGGCGGCAAAAGGTTTGTACGATGGTAGAAAAGACCGGAGAAATGATCCGGTCGGGACACCGTGCGGAACAGAACAGGAAAATCGGAGATCCCTTTCATCATAAAAGGGGACTTTTCGCAAAGTCCCCTTTTACAGGTTTTAATAGGTATTAGTCTTTAAGGCAAAAAGATTGTTTAGGTTATCTGGATGCAAATATGTAGTAATTAAAAATACTGAACAAATAAAAAAAGATATTCTACAACATATTTTAAAACTTATCCGTTCAATCTGCATCCGAAACTTCTGTTTTACCTGCTACGGAAGCGCCCGGCGCATGAAGCGAAGCATGTTGCCGTGGGCTATGGCTTCCAGATCCTCTGTGCGGTAGCCCCGGCCTTGCAGTATGCGAAACACTTTCCGAAGGTCGGCTATGGTCGTCAGGTCGCAGGGACACTGCTCGGTTCCGAAGGCGCCGTCCAGGTCGCTGCCAATGGCGGCATAACGGGCGTTGCCGGCCAACTGGCAGATATGGTCGATGTTGTCGGCCACGATTTCCAGCGTGCAATTCATTTCCCTTGGCGTGGAGACACCTCTTATCCATCCCGGAACCATCATCCAGGCATCCAGCGCCAGACCGATAACGGCTTCGCGTGCTATCAGGAGGCGTATCATATCGTCGCTGAACTGCCGGTTGTGGTTCACAAAAGCGCGGCAGTTGTTGTGGCTTGCCCACACAGGGCCTTTGTACAATTCCAGTGCATGATGGAAGGCTTCGTCGTTCAGGTGGGTCACGTCGAGAATCATACCCAGTTCGTCCATCTTCTTCAGCAAAGCCTGTCCGGCAGCGTGGAGGCGCCCCGACGAGTCCGTTCCGTTGGCATAGCGTCCGGGGCCGTAATGCGCCGGGCCTACGGCCCTCAGCCCGTAGCGGTAGGCACGCTCCAGGTGGTCGAGGGTGACGAACGAATCGGCTCCCTCTATGCTGAGCAGGTATCCGATGGGTTTACTGTCGCAAGGCTCGCCGTTCATCCACAGCCGGACGTGGGCATCCAATGCGTTGCGGTCTTTGATCATCACCATTTGTCCGTCGTCTTCCATCGCCCTGTACCAGGCCAGTTGGCCTTGAGTTTGCGCCCAGGCCTGTTCCGGCGAATGCCATCCGGGCAGCGGACTGTCGGGCGCTACGTAGCGGGCTATTTGCGTGGCCACCACCAGTCCGATGCGTCCTTTGCGCAATTCGCCGAAGGAGACGGTGGCACGTCCGCGATCGGGCTTATCCGTCATGCCGGCTTCGCGGCGGTTGATTTCTTCGACAGGTTCACGCAAATCGCGGTTCCATTCCAGTGCATTCATGCTCAAATCAAGATGAGCGTCTACAATAAATAAATCGGACATTGCGTGAGGTTTAAATGTTTATACAACGGTTCCTTGCCCGGATTTGCCAGGTAGCGGCCACTTCATTGCCTCTGACGACGAAGGCTTTTTCGTACAGGGCAACCGTGGGGCAAATGTGTTCCGGCACGCCATAGCATACGCTCCCCACCGGATGCAGCCGGCTGTCGGGCGTTTCCACCACGAGATGTTCTTCACTCTGGGCGATGGGAGTCAGGTCGGCATGAAGGAAGCGCACGCGCGGAAGGGGATTTTCGGAGGCGACGGCTTTATACCCCAGATCGAGGCAGACCCGGTATTCGTCTATCACGGAAATCACCCGGCAGACAACCAGCGCCGCATAGTGAAACGGCATGTCGGGGAAAGTCGTCCGGTAGCCCCAGTCCCAAAACACAAAGGTTCCCGGACTGCATTCCACACCGGAACGGCGGATGTGCAGCGGGAATGTGGGCGTTCCCCCCACCACTCTGGTCAGAGGATAAGGGAAGAGCGACGAGGCGGCCTGATACACTTTGTCGAGTTCGGCAAACGAGACATCGGCAGCTTCCTGTCTTTGCGCGAGGCCGGTATCATGTATATGCCCGTCGTATCCGTGAAGCCCTGCCACGCGGAGGTGTTTCAGAGAGCGGATATGCCGGGCCAGTTCAATGGCGCGAGAGGGAGTCGCCCCCGTGCGGTCCATCCCCGTGTTTACGTCGATAAAGACGTCGAGCGGCGAGGAAGAGCCGGCAAATACTGCGTCGATGACGGCCGCATGCTCCGGATTGTCCGTCAGGCAGGAGAAACGGGTCAGCGGATACCTTCCGACTAATTTCAGCAAGCGTTCTATCTTGGGACCTACCGGCTGATAAGCCAGCAGCACATCCGGAGCGCCTTCCATGCCTAGCATCTCTGCCTCGGCAATGGTCGCACATTTGAATTTGGTGATTCCCAAATCAATCATCATCCGGCAAACCGCCTCCATCTTGTGCGTTTTCACATGAGGACGGAGCCGACTGACGTCGCCGGCCATCTTAATAGCCGACAGGATATTGTCGCGGACTTTGTCCTCATAAACAACCAGCGCCGGCGAGTCAACCTGATTGATATTAGCTACTACGTAATTACTCACTGATTTCAAATATTGCTTCTATTTCTACCGGGATATTATCGGGGAGCGAACCGAATCCTACGGCGCTTCTTGTTCCCACGCCGTGATCGTCTCCCCAAACGGCGGCAAACAGTTCGCTGCATCCGTTAATAATGTAAGGATGGCGTTCAAAATCCGACGTACAGTTCACCATGCCGAATACTTTGATCACTCTTTTCACCTTGTTCAGACTCCCTAAATGGGCTTGAATGGTCGACAGCATGGTCAGCCCCACCTGACGGGCGGCAAGCTTTCCTTCGTCGGGCGAAAGTTCGCGTCCGATACGGCCCTTGATGAGCGAGCCGTCCTGCTGTACAGGTCCGTGTCCCGACAGGTACAGATACTTTCCCTCTACCGTGAGGGCGGGTTTATACACTCCCAAGGGTTTCGGCGCCGGCGGCAAAGTCAACCCTAACTTTTCAAACTGTTCATCTGCATTATGCATAACGTAATAATTTATTTGTTTTTGTTTATATGAAAATACTCAGCAATAATACGCCCAGCAGTCCGACAACGGATACAATCGTCTCCATCACAGACCAGGAACGGAACGTATCTTTCAGGCTCAGCCCGAAATATTCCTTAAACAGCCAGAAACCGGAATCGTTCACATGCGAAAAGAAGAGGCTTCCGGCTCCCAGCGACAGTACCATCAGACTGGGATTCACCCCCGTTTGCGTCACCAGCGGCATGATAACGCCGGCCGCCGTCAAGGCAGCTACCGTAGCCGAACCGACGCACATCCGGATGATGGCGGCAATCAGCCAGCCCAGTATCAGCGGATGCACCGGCAATTGCTGCATCACCCCGGCCAGGTTTGTACTGATGCCGCTCTCGTCCATCACTTGCTTGAAGATGCCCGAACCTGCGATAATCAGCAAAATCATCGCGATGTCTTTTACGGCATCCACATAGACAGCCATCACCTCCTTCATACTTCTCCCCTGCCTGATACCCAGCGTATAGGTGGCCACGGCCAAGGCTATCAGCATCACTACCGAAGGAGCGCCGAAAAACGCCATCACAGACGACGCCTGTTCTCCCATATCCGGAAAACAGAAAGGAATCACCGTGACCAGAATCAGAAGGAAAACCGGCAGGGTGGCGCTGACAAGGCTGTTGACTTTTCCAGGCATACGGTATCGGTTGTTGCTTTCCTTCCGTTCAAAGAGAGTAACCGGAGCTGTCCTGATCCGTTTCAATGTCGCAGCATATACCGGCCCGGCCAGAATAATAGCCGGAATCGCCAGGCAGATGCCCAGCAACAGCGTGACTCCCAGATTGGCATTAAAAAGCGACACCAGGGCTACGGGCGAAGGATGCGGAGGCAGAAAGCCATGCGTCACCGACAAAGCCGCCAACATCGGCAGTCCGATATATACAGCCGGCAACTTATACTGATTGACTACCGAAAATATCAGCGGAACAAGCAATACGAAACCAATCCCGTAAAACAGAGGAATACCTACGATAAAGCCGGTTATCATCAGCCCCCACTGAATATGCCTTGTACCAAACCAGTCCGCCATAGCCGAAGCAATTTTCCCGGCCGCTCCGCTTTCGGCAACCAGCTTTCCCAGCATAGCGCCCAGGGCGATAATCAGCGTAAGACTTCCCATAATGGCGCTTATACCTTCGTCCACCGCCTTTGGCAAGCGTTCAAGAGGAATCCCAAGCGCAACTCCGGCTCCAATTGAAACGAGCAGGAATGCCAGAAACGCATCCACTTTAAAATAGGAGATAAGCAGTATCAGGACAATCAAACTGACAACAACAATACCGAACGACATCATTTTTTTGAGTATTAAATACAAAGTTCATAAAGAAAGCAACTGTTTTCGGGCATAAAGTCCATTATTACTACGTAAACAGGAACAGGACAAAATGACGCAATACAAAGGTACAACAATACTTTCAGAAACCGGCAATCCCCGGCAGGCTGAAAATTAATAACTCATGTTACGCACAATCAAAAAAAGCCTAACTTAGTGGGATGAAAAAAGAGATGGATTTAGAAACTGTTTTGATTTAACATTTAAGTTTATCAGTAGTCGGTTGTAGCTCTTTTTTTCTTATCTTATAGTAATAACGACATTACTTGAAAAGATGAATAAAAGAGCTTATTGT
>JAISMW010000082.1 GCA_031276545.1 Tannerellaceae bacterium | reverse complement strand
TGATTCGTCCGGAAATGTTGCACTGAAATTCAATAGATTCATATCAATAGCCATCTTTATTATAGCCACCAAAGTTAGTAATTTCTTGTTAGGTATGCAATACGATATTCATTAAAAACTAATACCGACGACTGATAAACTCAATTGTTAAATCAAAACAGTTTCTAAATTTAATTTGGAAACTGAAAAGGCCCGTGAGTTATTTTTCGAATTTAAGAGATCCCCGTGTTGAATGCAGGCGCGAGCATGATTTGGAAGACATTTTGTTTATCGCCATCGCTTCGATCCTCTACGGAGCAGAGAGTTTGGTATGATATGGAAGAGTTCGGCAAGGCCAAAGTAGAATGCTTGAAAACATTCCTGCGTTTGCCGGCGGTATCCCTTCCCATGATACGTTTAACTGGGTTTTCTCTGCTTTGGAACCGGAAGAACCGGAGAAAAGTTTCATAGCTTTGACACAGGCCGTTGTCGGTTTGACAGAGGGTGAAGTAATGGGTAGAGCATGCGCGGGACAAGAGATCGGGGCAACAAAAGCATCGTGCATAGGTCAGCGCCCGGGCGCAAGAGAACTGTATGACTTTGGGTCAGGTAAAAGTGGATGAAAACAGTCCGGCCAATGAAAAGGCTTGCAATGCCTTGTGAAAGTGGAATCGGTACGTTATTTCAAATGCAGCGGAAAGCAAGAAACAGACACCCGCCTGTACATCACCTCTCTTAAACCGGATGCAAAATTGGTCAAGAGCGCTGTTCGTTTTCACCGGTCAATAGAACACTCCCTGCACTGGGGTTTGACGTGGCTTTTAATGAAGATAACAGTCGGAAAAGAAGTGGATTTGCCACTCAAAATGATTCTATTCTCAACCGCATCGCTTTGAACCTGCTTAAAAATGAGAAAACAACGAGAGTCGGAGTTAGAGGGAAACGATTAAAAGCCGGATGGGATAAGCAATATCTTATTAAACTTCTAAAAAATTAGATGCGTCAGCCCTGCAGAGTTTTGCCTTTTTATTAATTCCCTTAAGTATTTTTCTTACTTTTGGTCAATTTTTCGACACATTCCAGTAGATGAAACAACTGATTACGCTTCTTTTTATACTGACAGCCTGCTTTCCCGTACCGGCGCAAACCGAGCCTTCCCTTTATCGCCGGACAGACCGGGAACGGATGATTCACTGGGCGGATTCGATGTTCGATGCGATGAGCTACGACGAACGTATCGGCCAATTGTTTATGGTTATCGCCAATCCAAGTGCGGATACACGCAATATGCAGAAACTGACGCAGTACATAGATTCTATTCATATAGGAGGCGTCCTCTTCTCCAAAGGACAGCCTGCCATGCAGGCCGACGTGACCAACCGCCTGCAGAAGGCTTCGCATGTCCCCCTGCTGATTGCCCTGGACGGGGAATGGGGGCTGTCGATGCGCCTGAGCGAAACCACGCGCTTCCCGCGGAACATGATGCTGGGAGCCGTCGAGAACGACAGCCTGATCGCTCTCTACGGCGAGGAAGTGGGCAGGCAGTGCCGGGAAATGGGTATCCATATCAATTTCGCTCCTTCGCTGGATGTGAACAGCAATACCGAGAATCCGGTGATCGGCACCCGCTCCTTCGGCGAAAATCCCCATGCCGTAGCCGACAAGGGTATCGCCTATGCCCGCGGGCTGGAGAAGGCGCGCATCATCTCGGTGGCCAAGCATTTCCCCGGACACGGAGATACATCGGAGGATTCGCATCATACGCTCCCGGTGGTAGGACACAACAAGGAACAGTTGGATTCCATCGAGCTGCTGCCTTTCAAGCGCTACATACGCGAAGGCTTCGCCGGTATGATGACGGCCCACCTCTACGTGCCGGCGCTCGATACAGCCGGGCACAGTCCGGCCTCCTACTCGCAGTCTGTCGTAACCGGGCTGCTGAAGAAGAAATACGGCTTCGGAGGACTGCTCTTCACCGATGCCCTGGCCATGAAAGGAGCTTCCGTGAAGAATACCGACAATCCCTCCGTCAAGGCTTTGCTGGCCGGCAACGATGTCCTGCTCGCACCGGCCACTCCCGTCGCCGACTTCAAGGCCGTAAAGCAGGCCATAGAAGACGGCGTACTGAATCTGAAAGATATGGAAGCCCGCTGCCTGAAGATACTGCGCTATAAATATGTAGCCGGACTGAACCGCCACCGGCCGGTGGCAATACGGGGACTCTCCGAACGAATCAACTCTCCCCGGGCCGCCTGGCTGGCCGCCAAACTGAATGCGGAAGGCATCACCCTGCTGAAAAACGACTCGGACGCCCTGCCGCTGAAACAGCTCAACCGGAAGACAACGGCCGTACTCTCGCTGGGCGAACCGGAAGGAAACGCCTTCCAGCAAATGCTGAACCGGTACGACAGCGTGGCCTGCTTCAGCCTCCCCAGAAACGCTACGGCCGCCGAACAGCAAAAGACATACAAACAGTTGGAGGCCTACGACCGGATTGTATGCGGCGTGCACACCGTCCGTATCCCCGAAAGCGAAGCCCTGAGGAAACTGGCAGCCGGGAAGCCGCTGACTTTCGTATTCTTCACCCATCCCTACTTCTGCCGGCAATACCGGAAATCCATAGCCAAAGCCGAGGCCGTTGTAATGGCCTACGAAGGCAGTCCGCTGGCGATGGAATATGCCGCCCAACTGATATTCGGAGGTATCCCGGCGAAGGGAAAACTGCCCGTGAGCATCCCCGGCCTCTACTACGCCGGAAGCGGTATCTTCACGGAAAAGACACGACTCGGTTACCACGAACCGGAAGAAGCCGGACTGGACGCCCGCCGGCTGGCAGCCATCGACACCATCGTGGCCGAAGGACTGAAGGAAAAAGCCTTCCCCGGATGCCGGGTGCTGGTGGCACGCAAGGGAATGATAGTATACGACAAGGCCTTCGGATACCATACCTACGACCGGAAGCAAAAGGTGGAGAACAGTGCCGTATACGACCTCGCCTCCGTCACCAAGGCCGCCGGCACGCTTCCCGTCGTGATGAAGATGTTCGACCGCAAAGCCTTCTCCCTGGACAGCCGGATATCCGATTTCGTGCCCGAACTGAAAGACTCCGACAAAAAAGACCTTCCGGTAAAGGATTTGCTCTACCACCAGACCGGCGCCGTACCCTCGCTCTCCCGCTACGCAAAAGCCGTAAGGCGGAATGTGTCAGACACGCTGAAAAGCGGCTTCACCGTCGAAGTAGCCCGCAGCCTCTATGTCCGCGATACCTTCCGCGATACCCTCCTGCAGGAAATAAAGGACTCCCGCCTGGGGACTGCAGGAAAATACCTGTATAGCTGCGTCAACTTCGTCCTGCTGCAAAAGATGGTGGAAAACCAGGCAAAGCAGCCCCTGGACAATCTCCTCCGCACACATTTCGCCGCCGGACTGGGCGCCCGTACCCTCACCTACCTCCCGCTACACACCATAGACACGCTGCGCATCGTGCCCACCGAAAACGATACCGTCATCCGCCGCCGGTTACTGCGAGGATATGTGCACGACGAAATGGCCGCCTTCTTCGGAGGCGTATCGGGCAATGCCGGACTCTTCTCGGATGCCGGCGATTTGGCCAAAATACTTCAGCTTTACCTCAACCTGGGAGCATACGGAGGAGAACGCTACCTGTCGGAAGAAACCGTGCGGCTCTTCACCCAAAGCAAAAGCACGGCCTCGCGGCGCGGACTGGGCTTCGACAAACCCTCCCCCGGCAATCCCAAAGCTTCGCCCTGCGGCGAGCTGGCGCCCCCATCCGTATACGGACATACCGGCTATACGGGAACCTGCTTCTGGGTAGACCCCGACAGTCAGATGCTCTACATCTTCCTGAGCAACCGGGTGTACCCTTCGCGTACAAACAGCAAACTGAGTTCCCTCAACATCCGAACGCGCATACAGGATGCCATATACCGGGCAATGGACGGCCGGAAATAAACAGAATATTAATTTTAAAAACAAAACAATATGTTATTCGGACATGGCGACGATTTCTACCATCTTCAACAGGAAGTAAAAATAAACTTCAGCTCCAATGTGTGGCACGGTGCAAACCTGGAAAAACTGACGGAACACCTGCATACCCGGCTCGACCAAATCACGCGGTACCCCGACCCCGACGCCTCTTCCCTGAAACGGCTGCTGGCACGGCGCTTCGAAATAAAAGAAGACAGCGTAGTGGTGACCAACGGCTCCGTAACCGCCTTCTACCTCCTGGCACAAGCCTGGAGAGGCGCCAAATCCACCCTCTTCGTACCCTCCTTCTCGGAATACGAAGATGCCTGCCGCCTGCACGAACACGAGATTGCGTATTTCTCCAATTCCGAAGACCTGCAGCAACTCTCCCTCAAAGGACAGGATTTCTGCTGGATAGGAAACCCCAACAACCCCGACGGCAAGCTAATCCACCGCTCGGAGTTGCTGAAACTGATTGCCGCCAACCGGCACACACTCTTCATCATCGACCAGGCTTATGCCGCCTTCACTACGGAAGACACGCTGAAGCCCGCCGATTTGAAAACCAACCGGAACCTCATCCTGGTACAGTCCATTTCCAAAGCCTACAACGTACCGGGACTGCGCATCGGCTACATCATGGCATCCCACGCCCTGACGAAGGAAATAAACAAATACCTCATACCCTGGTCTGTCAATGCCATGGCCATCGAAGCCAGCAAATACATACTTATCCATCCGGCGCAGTTCACCCTGCCCATCCGCAAATGGCAGCGCGAAACGGCAGAACTGATCTATCAGCTCAACAAACTGGAAGGCCTGGAAGTACTCCCCACCGCCACCACCTTCTTCCTTGTCCGTCTGAAAAAGGGAACAGCCGCCGCCCTGAAAAAACACCTGCTGGAGCAGGGCATCCTCATCCGCGACGCCTCAAACTTCCACAGTCTGGACGAAACCTTTTTCCGCCTCTCCACCCAGACGGGCGCCGAAAACCAAACACTGACGCTCGCCATCAAGGAATGGCTGGAAGCCCAGTAGCGCCGGAAATGACGCTACCCCGGCTTCTTCGTTCTGCTTGTCGCATGATTTATCACAGAAATTTGAGATTTCCGGTGTCTGTCGCGCGGGGCAGTTCCGGCATTCGAGGGAGTGATGATCCACGTGTTGTTAGAGCTTCCCTCAAATGAGGGAGCGGTGATCAATGCCTTGCCGGAGCTTTCCCGAAATCAGGAAACGGTCGCCTTCCGGGATTATATTTCGATATGCAGGACGGTTCCGTAGGGGTGGATGGAGCTGAAGGCTACTTCCCGGCGGACTTTGCCGGTGTACAACTGCGCGCAGGTCAGGATGCCGCCGTGGGTGAAGAGGGCGGCATGGCGGAGGGGCTGCGTTTTCAGTTCGGCAAAGAAGGAGGAGAGGCGTTCCAGTTGCATCCGGAAGGATTCGCCTCCGGGTGTACGGACGTTGAAGTAATCGCTGAACCAGGTTTGCAGACGGGGATCTTGTATCTGGTCGAAGGATTTCATCTCCCAGTCGCCGAAGTGCAGTTCCTTCAGGCGTTCGTCTCGCAGGGCGTCGGGATATCCGCAGCGGTTGGCCAGGCGGACGCAGCGGCTGAGGGGACTGGTGTAGACGCGGTCGAAATGTTCGTCCTTCAGTTGCCAGGCTACGGCGGCGGCTTCCTGTTCGAAACTGTCCCGCAGGGGGACGTCGGTCTGTCCGTAGCAGACTCCGGGCGGTACGTCTACCGAGGTGTGGCGTATGAGTGTGATGTGCATATACTGACTGTTTAATGTGTTGTTTGAAGGGAGGCGAACAGGGCGGCGCCTGCGTAGAAGGATATTTCGCAGGCTACGAAGGTGGCGCCGCAGCAGTCGCCGGTATAAGCCTGCAGCCGCTTTTGCATCATGCGAAGCAGGAATGGAAATACAAACAGGGGGAACAGGGCGGCCGGCCATATCCGTACCGGAAGGAACAGCAGCAGGGGCGGCAGGCCGCAGAGGATGGCAAAGGCTGCGGCCGGACGCGACATCCGGGCGTAGGCCGCGAGGCTCTTGCTTTCTGTTTCCCTGCGGGCGTAGGGCAGGAAGTATCCCAGTTGGGCGGCTACGGCTTTAGACCAGGCGTCGGCGCCGGCCATCAGTCCGCAGGCTGCCGGCAGCGGAAGGGTGGAGAGTACCGACCATTGCAGAAGGAAATAGAGCGCCAGTCCTGCCGTGCCGTAGGTTCCGGTGGCGGAGTCTTTCATGATGGCCAGGGTCTGTTCGCGGGTTCGTCCTCCGCCGAAGCCGTCCAGGAAGTCGGCCCATCCGTCTTCGTGCAGGGCGCCTGTCAGGAGTATCCTTGCGCCCAGCGCCAGTACGGTGGCTACGGAGAGGGGAAGCGCCTGTGCCGCGAGCCACAGCACGGCGGCGGCAAGGCCTCCTGTGAGCCAGCCTGTCAGCGGCCAGCAGGGAAGGATATGGCGGAAACTTTCGGCGTCTGCCCGGAAGATACGTCCGAAGGGCAGGCGGGTGAAAAAGATGAGGGCGGCCGGAAGGGGGTTCATCGTTCAGAAGTATTTGGCCACTTCGGCGCGGTGGAAACTGTGCATCTCGCGCATCATCCGGACGGCCGAATCTACCAGCGGAAAGGCGCACAGGGCGCCGCTGCCTTCGCCCAGACGCAGATTCAGGTGCAGCAGGGGCTGCGCTCCGAGGTAATCCAGCAGGAGACGGTGGCCTGCTTCGCCGCTCTCGTGCCCGAAGAGGGCATACTCCGTGACGCCAGGGCTGAGCCGCTCGGCCGCCAGCAGACAGGCGGTCATGATGAAGCCGTCTATCAGGATGATCATCCGCAGTTCGGCGGCCTGAAGCATGGCGCCGACAGCCATCGCCATCTCCAGTCCGCCGAACCGCTGCATCACGGGGAACGGGGAAGGGTCGCCGCGGTAACGGTCCAGCGCCTGTTTCAACACGCTGTATTTGTGCGATACTCCGGCGCTGTCCAGACCGGCTCCGGCGCCGGTGCAGGCAGCAAGGGGGATGCCGGCGAGGCAGGCCGTCCAGAGGGAGGAGGCCGAGGTGTTGCCGATTCCCATTTCGCCGAAACTTATCACGTTGCATCCTTCGGCCTGCGTGTCCCTCACCAGTTCGGCTCCGCAGTCCAGGCAGCGGTTTAGTTCTTCTTCCGTCAGCGCGTCCCCGTGCAGGAAGTTGCGCGTTCCCTTCCTCACTTTCCGGTCTATGATATCCAGGGAAGGGGGGAAGTCGGCGTCTACGCCGGCATCCACCACCTTGAGGGTGAAGCCGTGCTGGCGGCAGAGGAAGTTGATGGCAGCGCCACCTTGCACGAAGTTTTCCGTCTGCTGCCGGGTGACGGCCTTCGGGGCTACGCTTACTCCCTCTTCCACGATGCCGTGGTCGGCGGCAAAGAGGATATGGTGAGGGTTGAGCAGCGACGGCCGGTCGGTTTGCTGAATCAGTCCTATCCTGAGCGCCAGTTCTTCCAGCCGTCCCAGTGATCCTTGCGGTTTGGTGAGGTTGTTTATTTTGTCGAGCAGTTGTTCCCGGATAGCTTCGCCGGGCTTTTCAATATGAAACGTTTTCATGTATAATACGCTTGAAGTATGTTCAGGATGCAAACATACGAAGATTTCGTTCAATCTTCATCCGAAGAGAACCGTCTGTTTCATTACCGTTGATGAGTGCCATTCATTACAGATACAGTCATTGTAAATATATTTTTTGTGAGCAGGAAAAGCCGTTGCCCCGAATGTGTATCACGTAGATGCCGGGACGGAGTCCTTCCACGGAAAGGCTTGCTTCGCTTCCTACGACGGTTTTTTCTATGAGAAGCTGTCCTGCCGGGGAGTAAAGCAGGCAGTTCGCTCCGTCCGTATCGGGGAGCAGGAGATGGACGTTGCGGCGGCGGGCGTCAACCCATATTCCGATGGCTGGATCCTGCGTCGTCGGGATTTCGCCGGACATGTCGTCGGTGTAATGTACGACGGCATCCACGAACAGCGAAGTGGCGAAGGGCGTCAGCGGATGGGAGGATGCTTCGATCCATTCGTTCCGGTATTTCACCCAGGCGGTGTTGAGGGCGGTCTGCCCTTGGGGAAGATTGTAGACGGCAAAGGAGGAGGGGGCGGAGGCGCTTATCTTGTAGCCGATATAAAAGGCGCCGGATACCGGTACCGGCTCGTGGAAGCGTACGAAGGATTCCTGTTCCCTGCCGAGGCGTTTTTCGGTGGAAATAAAGGTGCTGTCTGCGACGGACAGTTCCATATACACGGGGCGGAAGGGTTCGGCGTGGAGCAGGACGCCGGGTCCGGCGTCGTCTCCGTACACCCGGATTTCGACCTGAAAGTCTTTGTCTGCAAGGCCGGCGGGAGAGGTTACCAGATATACGCCGTCTATCCGGGCTTCGCCGTTCACCCGGTATTCTTCGGCATATTCATCTGTCCGCAGGGAATTGACCCCGAACAGATAGCCGGTGGCGGGCGGAGGAAGTTCCGACAGCCGGATGCTGTCCTGCAGCTTCAGGCCGGAGATGTGGCTGAGGCGGTAGCAGGAACGTCCGTCGAAGGGATCCAGTCCGTCGAGGGTCGTCCGGTCGGCGCCGGAAGGATTCAGCCAGCGCTTCAGTTGTCCGTTCTCCTGTGCGGAAGGCTCCCAGGCTTTGAAGAGGGCATAATAGTAGTCGTCTACGGGAAGCTGGCAGGTGGAACGTCCTCCCGACAAAAGGCCTACCAGGTGATTCGAGGCATCAAACAGGGGTGAGCCGGAAGATCCCGTGGCGGTGCTGCCCACATCCCACTGTCCTATGTTCCAGTGGGCATTCCGGAGGAACTCCATTTCCTTGATGTCGAAGGTTTGCAGCGACAGACTGTTTTCGGATATATTGATGCGCTTCACGGAGGCCGTCGGGTGATGTATCCCGGCGTAGGGGGGAACGCCTCCGCTTTCCTCGATGTTCCAGCCGGCATAATAGGGCTGATAATAAGCCGGCGGCGCTTCGGCCAGTTCAAGCAGCATCATGTCGGTTTTTTCGTTTGCCGCCCGGTAGATGGCGGAAGCTACCGACATTTCTTCCGTACCGCGCATGACGGTATCGCAGGTGGGGCTGGCATAGTTGAAGAAGCATACGATCCGTCCGGCCACGGCTTCGTAGTCTGGATTCGTGATGCTGAAATCTTTGTTCAGGCAGTGCGAGGCCGTCAGCAGATAGGGTGTTCCGTCGTTCAGGGTATTGTTTACCATTACGCCCGTACAAGCTGTGACGCCGTCGATGATGAGCAGTACGGCGCTCCGGCTTACGGGATCCAGTCCTTTTTCTTCTCCGAAGCAGACGGGCGCCGGCATACAGGCGTATTCGCTTTTGTCGCCGGCCGGTTCGTAGGCTTTCAGGCTTCGGTATCCGTGATTCACCTCTCCCACGGTAAGCCTTCCCGGAAAAGCAGCTCCGGCCGGCTCCCGGTATTCGATAATCAGTTCGTCGCCCCGTACGGGAGCGACCGGCAGCATCCTCCGGGCAGAATTGTTCAGATGATTGAAAGCGCCCAGTATGTGCGTGCGGGATGAATTGTAAAGAAACACTTGAGCGCCTTCCGGCAGTTCGTATTCGGTAAAAAGGACATTCACTGAAAGGGCGCCCTGCGAGCGAATCCCCAGCATCCAGACGCGCGTTCCGTCGGGTAGCGTAAACGAAGAACCGGAATTGGTACGGCTGAAATTCGTCATGAATTTACAGGCGAACCGGTATCCGCCTCTTAAATCGCCCGGATGTTCGTGTTCCGTGCGGAGGAGTTCGTCGGTGTCGACAGGAGGCATTTCTTCAAACAGATGGCTTTGGTAACTTTTGGTCGCAACAGCCGGGAGCGGCCTCCCTCCGTGACTGACCTGAGCGTGCGTGTCCGGGAAGGAAAAGGATATGCCTAAAAGGCACACGATACAGCATTTCTTCATCTTCATATATGTTTTGCAGATAAATTCTCCACGAAATAACACATTTTTTGCCGGATCTGCGACAAAAGCGGAGGAAAAACAGTAAGAGTACAGGGAAGAGTCCCGATTCGTCTTACTGCTTCCCAACGTCTTTCAGTTCGATCAGTTTGTTTACGATGGCATATACTGTTAATCCGCTGGCGCTATGAATTTGCAGTTTGCGGGCGATATTTCGGCGGTGGGTGATTACGGTATGGGTGGACAGGAACAGGCGGTCGGCAATGGCTCGATTGGTCATTCCCCTGACCACGCAGACTACGATTTCTTTTTCCCGGGCGCTCAGTATTTGCTGTTCGTCGTTTTCTGTAATATCCTGCAATTCCTCGGCATAAAGTCGCTCCACTTTCTGCTTGATTTCATCGTTTGTGTCGTAGATGCTAATATTCTCGTCAAACGGGAGCAGAACGGATCGGTCGGCCAGGTTATAAAGCAAAGCGATGCACTTCATGGCGGGGCACCCGCATTCTTCCTTCAATTGCTGAAGGGTAAAACCTGCCACCATGGAGGGATTGATAATCAATATATCGGGTTTGTGTATGCGAATTGTTTCGTGAACAAGTTCGCTTCGGGCAATTTCCAGCAGATGAAACCGGAAACCGGAAAGTCTTTTCATCTGCACTTCCACTCCGGAACGAACAATGGCAGAAACTTCGGCTACGACTATTTTTAGGCTAATGTTCATTTGTTTATATCCGTTTTTCCAGCATTAGGATGGCCGGAGTGAAAAGATTGTCTTCTATCAAATTGTGTGTAAACAAATCCTGTTCGGTCGCAAAGAGGTCGAACAGCACACTGTTTAGCGAATGGCTTCCCTTACCCGGATAATATTTAAGCAATAAATTTTTCAGTTCAATGATTTTCATCTCAATCTGGTCGTGCCGCTTCCGGAAGATGGAAATATGGTATTTGGCATCTTTTTCTCCTTTCAGAAGTCCGCGCACATAAGGGAATACGGTTTTTTCTTCGTAATTCATGTGTTTATCCACCTCTTCGGTATATTCGTCGAAAAATTTGGTGATGATAAAAGCCACGTCCTCCGGACAATCGTTGATGGCTTCCACTAATTTGATGCGCAGATGCGGGAGGCGGAATTTCAGAAAATAGTCATGTGCATTATGCAGGTAAATAATCAGTGCTTCCACGGAAAGAGATTCGCCCGTATACTCTTTCACGGGAGCGTTTTTTTCCTCAATCAGGAAGTTCACGACCGTCAAAAAGGTGCAGGTATCCACTCCATTATGCCGGCATATTTCTCCTATAGTTTTGTCGCCAAACCCCAATCCTATGCCGAAGCGACACATGACAAGTACCATGGGGTAATTGTCGCAAATCAAATCGCTCATTTTATCGGTTTCCCGGTATTGTCCTCTTTTATACATAATATCCTCTTATTGTTTTGTGTTTACAAGTCAAATTTACGCAAATAATCAGGTCTGACGAACGGAATAAAAGGAATTTTATTGAATAATCCCTACTTATAGGTAAGCCCACTTTGCGTATACATAGATATAGGTATTGCAGGCACTTACATGCAGGCATACCTTTGCCTTCAGAATAAAAAGGTAACACTATTAGTATAATCGCTATATCAAAACCTCATGCTAATTATGTAAGCATATAAGATGATTTAACAACACGTATAAGGGAAAGAAAATTGAGTGCTTTTCCTTCATACAGAAAAGGAATCCTTCTGCGAAGAACGATTCCTTTTCTGTGTTATGCAAATAACAGGATGATATGGTAAAACAGCATCGACATAACGGCGCTGACCGGAATAGTAAGGATCCAGGCAATCAGTAAATCTTTCGTTACACCCCATCTTACGGCAGAGAGGCGCCGTATGGCTCCGACTCCTATGATAGATCCCGATATGGTGTGCGTGGTGCTGACAGGTATGTGAAGTATCTCTGTAATGTAAAGCGTAATGGCGCCTGCCGTTTCGGCTACCGCTCCTTCCAGTGAAGTGATTTTGGTGATCCTGCTCCCCATTGTTTTGACAATTCTCCAGCCTCCCGACATGGTACCCAAAGCGATGACACTGAAACAGGAAAAAGGAACCCACACCGGCATTGAGGTTATGTCGGGGATGAGGCCTGAAGCAAAAAGCGCCGCCGCTATGATACCCATTACTTTTTGCGAATCGTTAAGCCCGTGGCCTGTGCAAAAAAGAGCAGACGAGATTAACTGGAAATGCCGGAACCATATTTCGGCTTTATAAGGCTTGGCCTTCCGCGAAACGTATAACGTTGCGGCAGCCAGAATAACGGCTATCAGCATACCGATTAAAGGGGCAAGGAAGATGAAAGATGCTATTTTGAGAATAACCATCCCCTGAATGCTCCCGAATCCTGCGCTTGCGATGGCCGCACCGGCGAATCCTCCAATCAGTGTATGTGAAGAGGAGGATGGAATTCCCAGCCACCAGGTAATCAGGTTCCATACAATGGCTGCTATAAGGCCGGCCAGAATAACATGAAGGGTTATGAACTGGGGGAAAACCGTTTTGGCTACGGTATTGGCAATTCCAAATTCGCCGATGATATATTTCGCGATGAAGAATGCCACAAAATTAAAGAAGGCAGCCCATAGAACTGCCTGAAACGGCGTCAAGACTTTGGTGGATACGACCGTTGCGATAGAATTAGCCGCATCGTGAAAACCGTTGATAAAATCAAAAATGAGAGCTAAAGCGATTACGACTATTAATAGTAGTGTCATTTTACGTTGTATTACGAATACTTAATAATAACCGTTTTGATGGTCTTTCCTACCGCCTGCGCAGCATCGGCCGCTTTTTCCAGTTCGTGAAGGATGTCTTTGAGTTTAATGATTTCTACCGCGTCTTTTTCATTCTCAAATAGGTTGATAAGGAAATGCTCATATACATCGTCGGCCTTTTTCTCTACCACTTCCAGTTGTGCACAGTACTCTTTTATCTTCTCCGGTCTTTTTTTGAAGGTTTCCAGTTCTTCAATGGCCAATATCAGGAAGCCGGCCGATTCGCGTACCAGCCTGGCCAGATTGGTTGCGCTTTCGGGAATTTTCTTGGGATTATACAGCATGATGCGTTTGGAGCAGCTATTGATTAAATCCATTATATCATCCATCGTAGAAGAGAGATCGTTGATATCTTCCCTGTCGAACGGCGTAATAAAAGTATTGTTTAGCTCATCGAAGATTTTAGCCTGAACGGCATCTGCCTTATGTTCCAAATCCTTGATCTTTTTATAATAATCAATGGCGTCCGTATGCGTAGACACTTGCACACATTCAATAATCAAGTCTGCGGCGGTAATAATAGCTTCGGCCATCTCATGGAGCAACAAAAAGAATTTATTCTCTTTGGGTTTCAATTTATCAAATAAATGATTTTTCATACGAATTAAAATTTAAATATGCTGGTATGGAACTTGCAATAAGTATTTATATACAGGTGTGACGATTAATCACATTTCCCGTCTGCAAAAGTATTAAAAAAAGTCAGAAAAGAACTAAAGCCAAAACTCTTTCATTCTAAAAAATATTAATTATCCGGTCTGTTTTATAAAAACCTTCCACTTTTCGTATGGTGGAACAAACCGTGCAGGCATCATGACAGTATATCAGGGCTTGCCCTTCGGCGGCTGCCTCTTCCAGCATACGGACTTTTTCGTAATAGGAAGTCACCGGAAACGTATCGTAGGCCGATATCCATTCGGGGGAAACGTGAGCTGCCATAGGAACCACATCGCCGGCAAATACAACCGTTCGTTCGGAAGTCTTTATATAAGGTACGATTTGTCCGGGCGTATGCCCGTCGTAGAGGCGAAGGTATATATCCCGGCAAAGCTCCGTGTCTTCATCCACCAGCCTGATTTTATTTGCCTCCGCCACAGCATCTATGTTTTCGGTAAAGTAGGCATCTTTTTCTACCGGATTGGGATGATGGCAGTTCTCCCATTGTTCCCTGCTTATCCAGTGAATAGCATGAGGGAATGAAAGCGCCGGCATCTCGCCGGATTTATCTTCTTGAGTCGTATATCCGCAATGGTCGAAGTGGAGATGCGTCAGCACTACATCCGTAATCTGTGCCGGCGACACACCCCGTTTGGATAATTCTTCTCCAAGATCCGTCAGGTTGAAAAAGCCGTAGTAACTCAATTGTTTCAAGTGCTTATTGCCGGCCCCGGTGTCTATCAGGACGGTTCGTCCGTCGTCCGAACGTACCAGGACGCTCCGCATAGCCAATACACATTTGTTTTGCTCGTTACAGGGATAGCGGCGTTGCCAAGCAGTTTTGGGAATAGCGCCGAACATAGCCCCTCCGTCTGCGTAGAAATAACCGGTATCTATCCACTGTATATTCATGGCCTGTCAATCTTTCCAGTCTCCGTTTTCTTTTATCAGTTGTACTAAACATTCCACGGCATCGTCTTCGGGAATGTTTTTCATGACGCACTGTTTGCCTTTGTACAGGCTGATTTTGCCCGGCCCGGCACCTACGTAACCGTAATCAGCGTCGGCCATCTCGCCGGGGCCGTTCACGATGCAGCCCATGATGCCTATTTTAAGTCCGGCCAGGCTGGAAGTAGCGGCTTTTACGCGGGCAATGGTGGTTTCCAAATCATACAGCGTGCGTCCGCAACCGGGGCACGAGATGTATTCAGTGCGCGTAATGCGCAGGCGGGTAGCCTGCAGGATGCCAAGCAGCAAATGCTCCGTATCCACAGCGGCCGTTCCCTTGTTGCACAGCATCAGGCCGTCGCCAAATCCGTCGAGCAGGAGGGCGCCGAAATCGGCAGAAGCCTTCACCGCAAGAGACTCTGCCCGGTCTTCCCGGTAATCGCGGCGGAGGATAAGGGGAACGTCGCAGCCCGCCGCCAGCAGGCGATGAATGGCTGCACGCATCTCGCCGACGGGGTTGCTATGGTGACTGTACAGGACGGCCACCGTCGAGGTATCTTCCGTAAGCATGCGGACGGTTTCCTCCGTCAGGCTGTGAAAGGAAACGGGTACAAAGCGGACGGAAGGATCGTTGTCCGCCGCGTCTGCCGGGAGGACAACCGGGGGGCGACCGCCGCCTATTTCTCCCACGCTCCGGCTGAGTCGCCGTTCCATCGCCCCGTGATGATACTCCGCAGCAGGAGAAGCCTCAATGGGTGCATGATGCGCTCTTTCCCGCATGTAATCCACTAAAGTCTGTGCTACCGGTATTTCCTTTTCGGGCGCTTCGCTGAGCGATACGCGGATGGTATCACCAATACCGTCGGCAAGGAGCGCACCGATTCCTGCGGCGCTTTTGATGCGTCCGTCTTCGCTGTCGCCCGCTTCGGTCACTCCCAGATGGAGGGGGTAATGCATCCCGTTCCTCTCCATTTCCGATACCAGAAGGCGGACGGTTTTCACCATCACCACCGTATTGGAGGCTTTGATGGAGAGCACCACATCCGCAAAGTCTTCCTCCCTGCAGATTTCGAGAAACTCCATACAGGAGGCCACCATTCCTTCCGGCGTATCGCCATAGCGGTGCGTGATCCTTTCGGACAACGACCCGTGGTTCACCCCGATGCGCAGGGCGGTGCGGTTTTCTTTGCATATACGGAGGAGGGAGACGAACCTGCGGCGTGCCAGTTCGGGAGTGGGCGCATAATTCCCCGGATTGATGCGCACCTTTTCCACCTCCCGCGCCGCCGCTTCGGCGGCTCTGGCATTGAAATGAATGTCGGCCACAAGAGGTGCCGTATAGCCTTTTTCATGCAATGCGCTGCGTATGCGTCCCAGATTCTCTGCTTCACGTTCGCCCTGTGCCGTGAACCGCACATATTCCGCGCCGGCTTCGATCATCCGGATGGCCTGGGCAACGGCAGCCTGCGTATCCATTGTCGACACATTGGCCATCGACTGAATGCGTACCGAATGGCTTCCTCCCAAGGGAGTATTCCCGATACGGACAACGGACGAAAGGCGGCGGGAATAGTTGAACAGGCTCATTTCCGGATGTTCGCTAATTCGTTTTATAGGCAAAACGGATTTGCTCCAGTTCCTCGTTGGCCTTTACAATTTTCTTTTTGAGGTTTTCTTTGTAGGCCGAGAGTTTTTCCTGAAGTGTGTCGTCTCCCGCAGAAAGAATCTGCACAGCCAGGATACCGGCATTCAAAGCTCCGTCGATCCCGACGGTAGCCACCGGAATCCCCGGAGGCATCTGCACGATCGACAGCAGGGCATCCATCCCTTCGAGCGACGAACTGACCGGCACACCTATCACCGGCAAGGTCGTCATCGAGGCAATCACACCGGCAAGATGGGCTGCCATTCCTGCCGCGGCGATGATAACCTTGATCCCTCTTCCTTTCGCACCTTTGGCAAAAGCCTCCACCTCGTCCGGCGTGCGGTGTGCGGAGAGTGCGTGCATCTCGAACGGAATTTGCATTTCGTCGAACAGCCTCGCCGCCTTTTCCATAACGGGAAGGTCGGACGTACTCCCCATGATAATGCTTACAACTGGTTCCATCAGAGTTGCGCCTCGTATTCGGCAGCAGACATAAGTTCGTCCACCTCTGCCGGATTGCTCAGTCTTATCCTGATGAGCCACCCCTCACCGTACACATCCTCGTTTACCAGTTCCGGACGGTCCTCCAGCGCTGCGTTTACTTCCAGCACCTCGCCCGAGGCCGGCATAAACAGGTCGGACACGGTCTTAACAGCCTCAATGGTTCCGAACACATCCTCTCTGTGCAGCGTTTCGCCGGCAGTGGAGATGTCTACAAAAACGATTTCGCCTAATTCGCTCTGCGCATAGTCGGTGATACCCACATACGCTTCATTGCCTTCTACACGGAGCCATTCATGGTCTTTCGTGTACTTCAAACGGGCAGGAAAATTCATACTTTAAAATGTTTTTATTGGATTAATAAATAAATAAAACTCGTGAAGGAAGAGGCATAAGTACACGCAAACCCCAGCAAAAAACCGGCATATACCTGCATCGGAGTATGCTTGCCCAAAATGATCCGTGACGTACCCACCAGACCGCCCGCAATCAGAAGTGCGATAAACAGCCAGTGAGGATCCGTCGTCTGCATGCGGGCAATCCCTGCAACAGCCCCCAGCAATCCCCCCGCGCCCAGGGTATGGATGCTTATCTTCCATACAAAATTGATGCACAAAGCCACAAACAGCGCAACGCATACACCCGTAAACATCGACAGTACCCAGAAAGGAAGCTGCATCCTGAGCAGATAGAAAAAGCACGCCATATTCGAAGCAATGAAAAGAAGGTAGGGCAGCATCCGTTCCCTGCGGTCGGTCAATTCCATATCCTTAGCCATTCCGCCTTTCACCATCAGCAGAATAACCGCTCCCGGAGCCACCACTGTGCAGAGGAACACACTCCCCATCAGATGCAACTTCAGAGCCGCAGGATAAAAACCCAGGTAGGTAAAGCTCAGCGCCAGCCCCATGCCGTATGTCACCATCAGCAAAGGATGGAACAGGATAGAGACGATATTTGCAAACAGTTTCATGGCCTTGTCTTTTGCCGCAAAGTTATATTTCTTTTCTGAGCCGGGCAACCGGGATTTCCATCTGCTCGCGGTATTTCGCCACCGTACGCCGGGCAATAACGTACCCCTTCTCCTTCAGTATCACAGCCAGCTCTTCATCCGTAAGCGGACGGTGCTTATCCTCGCCGTCAATATGGTCCTTCATAATTTTCTTCACCTCGCGGGTAGAAACCTCCTCGCCGCTGCCGGTTTGCATGGATTCGGAAAAGAAATACTTCAGCGGATAGATCCCGAAGTTCGTCTGCACATATTTGCTGTTGCTCACCCGCGAAACCGTCGAAATATCGTATCCCGCCCGTTCCGACACATCCTTCAGAATCATCGGACGCAGGGCGGATTCGTCGCCCGTAAGGAAAAATTCCTTCTGAAGCGAGATAATCGCACGCATCGTACGCTGCAGCGTTTCCTGCCGCTGGCGGATAGCGTCGATAAACCACTGGGCCGAATCCAGCTTCTGCTTGACAAACTGTACCGCATTGCGCATATCCGCCGTCTGACCCGGTTTGCCGGCAGCATAATCCCGAAACATCTCCATATAGTCGCGGTTCACGTGCAGATCCGGAACCCCTCTGCTGTTCATGCTGAGAAACAGTTCGCCGCCGTGAACCTCCACCACGAAATCGGGCGTAATCTGGCTCATCGCCGACGCCATGGAATCTTCCCAAAGGCTGCCGGGCTTCGGATTCAGCGACAGAATCTCCTGCACAGCCATCTTCAGCTCGCTCTCGTCCACAAGCGCCAGGCGCATGATCTTATCATAATGCTTGCGCGTAAACTCCTCGAAATAATCCTCCAGGATACGCACAGCCAATGCGCTGCACTCCGTCCGTTCCCGCTTTTCCATCTGAAGCAGCAGACATTCCCGCAGGTTGCGCGCACAGATCCCCGGAGGGTCAAAGTCCTGCACAATCCGGATAACCGCCTCAATCTCGCCGTTATCCACCGACTCTGCCGTCTGAAAGATTAAATCGTCGGCAATCGCCGAAAGCTCCCGTCGCAGATACCCGTCGTCGTCGATATTACCTATAATATACTCGGCAATCCTCATTTCCTTCTCAGGCAGATCTCTCAGCCCCAGTTGCTGTAGAAGATACTCGTTCAGCGACTGGCTTCCGGCAAAAGGAATCTCCTCCTTTTTCTCCGCCCGTTCCCTGATTTCCTTTATCTTATAATCGGGAATATCATCCTCCGTCAGGTAATCCCCCAGGGACAAATCCGTTTCCCCCCCGTCGGGCGACACATCCTCAGATGGTTCTCCGTCTCCGTTTCCGTCAGCCGTCAGCTCACTGTCAAAATCCGGCCCTTCCTCCAGCGCCGGATTCTCTTCCAGTTCATGCTTGATACGTTCCTCCAGCTCGACAGCCGGCAGCTCCAGCAACCTGATCAACTGAATTTGCTGCGGAGAAAGTTTCTGCTGTAATCTCTGTTGTAAATGCTGTTTCAGCATAAGATACCATTGTTTTTCAAAATTAAGAGCACGCAAATATATACAAAAGTTTCTTCTTTGTCTTCCGATTTACTTTGTTGCAACAGTATTGTAAGTATGCCCGATGCTTACAATACTGTTGATTTTTTATACAGTGACAGTAAGAGCCTGTTTAAATTTTATTCAATAATAATCTTATGGATGCTATTTTGACCATTTCCTCCGCCGAATCAAATGTTGTTTCATAGTTTCGACACAGTCTCCTGTAATTGTCAAATCAGGAGAAAGTCCTCTCTACAATCCATCGTTTATGTATAGGTCGAAAGCCCTGTTCTTTAAAATTGCGGACCACTGCCTCTATGGCGTAGCCAAAAGTTTTCTTTACCGTTTCTGTTATTCCCCCGCGATATCCGCCATCAGCCAATATCACCTTCACAGAAGAACACAACTCCTTT
>JAISMW010000081.1 GCA_031276545.1 Tannerellaceae bacterium | reverse complement strand
TGATTCGTCCGGAAATGTTGCACTGAAATTCAATAGATTCATATCAATAGCCATCTTTATTATAGCCACCAAAGTTAGTAATTTCTTGTTAGGTATGCAATACGATATTCATTAAGTTTATTATATGAATAAGAAGAAGTTATAGCTTAACTAAACGACATTGTATTAAAATGTAAGAAAATTAACTATATCTGGGATTCGTTAATGATTATTGTATTTCCGTATAACGACTGAGTTCTGTCAACTACGAAAATTTAGTTACTCGTGGAATCACTGAAAACTTTGCGAGATTTTTTTTATTTCAAATAAAAGGTGTACTTTTGCAAGCCGATTATTATCCAAGTTACTAAGAGTTTAGTTCTTAGCGCATTGTTGCTAAAGTGTCCGTAGCAAGGATGAGGTTGGGAACTTGTTTTTGAGTTTGAGTTATTAATTAAATTAATTTTTATAAGCAGTGGATACTTTAAGTTTTAAGACCATTTCTGCAAACAAGGCAACTGTAAATAAAGAATGGGTTGTAGTAGATGCAACCGGACAATCTTTGGGACGTATCGGTGCAAAAGTTGCAAAGCTTTTGCGCGGGAAATACAAACCCAATTTTACGCCGCATGTTGATTGTGGTGATAATGTGATTATCATCAATGCAGACAAAGTTGTTCTCACAGGAAATAAGTGGAATGACCGTATTTATTTGAGACACACCGGATATCCCGGTGGGCAGAAATCTTATACACCGGCCGATTTGTTGGCCAAAGGCGAAGACCGTCTGTTTCGTAAGGTTGTGAAAGGAATGTTGCCCAAGAATCGTTTAGGAGCCAAGTTGCTGGGTAATTTGTATGTGTATGCGGGAACGGTGCACAAACATGAGGCTCAACAACCGAAAGAAATAGATATAAATGCACTTAAATAATTCAGTATGGAAATAGTAAATGCAATAGGAAGGCGTAAAGCGGCGGTAGCCCGCGTTTACGTGAGCGAAGGCAACGGTAAAATTACTATCAACAAGCGGGATCTGGGTACTTATTTTCCTTCTACTATCCTTCAGTTTGTAGTGAAGCAACCGCTTGACAAGCTGAATGTGGCCGAGCAATATGATGTGCGCGTCAACCTGACCGGCGGAGGTTTCAAAGGACAATCCGAAGCAGCCCGTTTAGCCATTGCCCGCGCTTTGGTGAAAATCAATCCGGAACATAAACCGGCACTCCGGGCGGAAGGTTTTGTAACCCGCGATCCGCGCATTGTGGAACGCAAGAAACCGGGACGCCCCAAAGCACGTAAGAGATTCCAGTTCAGTAAACGTTAAAACGGTGATGCGTAATTTCACTAAAAGAAGGCGTTTAGTATCTAAATCGTCAGGATTTCTTTTGCATGAAGATATGTTGGAGAACTACCTGGTGATTGTATGGTAAAACAGAATGTAAACGATTAAAAACAAACAAACCATGTCAAGAGTTAATTTTGAACAGTTATTAGAAGCCGGAGTGCACTTCGGACACTTAAAAAGAAAGTGGAACCCGGCAATGGCTCCTTATATTTTTATGGAGCGTAATGGTATTCATATCATAGACTTGCATAAAACAGTTGCGAAAGTAGACGAGGCAGCAGAAGTGATGAAAAACCTAACCAAATCGGGGAAGAAAATCCTTTTTGTGGCTACGAAGAAACAAGCCAAACAGATTGTTGCCGATAAGGCTGCCGCCGTAGGTATGCCTTACGTTATCGAACGCTGGCCGGGCGGGATGTTGACCAACTTCCCGACTATCCGTAAAGCCGTGAAGAAAATGACCACGATCGATAAGATGACAAAAGACGGTACATTTAATAATCTATCGAAAAGAGAAAAACTGCAAATCACCCGCCAACGGGCTAAGCTGGAGAAAATGCTGGGATCAATTATTGATTTGACGCGTCTGCCTTCCGCCTTGTTTGTGGTTGATGTAATGAAAGAACATATTGCCGTGCGTGAAGCCAACCGTTTAGGTATCCCTGTCTTCGCGATGGTAGACACCAACTCGAACCCTGAGAACGTTGATTTCGTTATCCCGGCGAACGACGATGCCACCAAGTCGGTGGAAATCATTGTAAACGCCGTTTGCGAAGCTATCAACGAAGGGCTGGAAGAACGTAAAGCGGAAAAGATCGATACGGAAGTCCCCGAAGAAGCCGCTCCGAAAAGAGAACGCAAAGTAAGGACGTCCGTGAGGAAAGAACGCACCAAGAAGGAAGATGAAGAAGCCTTGAATGCGTCTGTGATCCACAAGGTGGCAAAAGATATTGAAATAGAAGACTAATTAAAAATAAAGAAATAGAATTATGGCAGTTACAATGGCTGATATCGCCCATCTGCGGAAAATGAGTGGAGCGGGTATGATGGATTGTAAGAATGCTTTGGGAGAAGCCGGTGGCGATTTCGACAAAGCAATGGAGATTATTCGCAAAAAAGGACAGGCCGTGGCCGCAAAACGCTCCGACAGGGAAGCCTCCGAAGGATGTGTGCTGGCCGTTTCCGAAGGCGAATTTGCCGCGATAGTGGCGTTGAAGTGCGAAACCGATTTTGTGGCAAAGAACGAACAGTTTGTTGCATTGACAAAAGAAATATTGGATGCGGCTGTCCGGAGCAGAACCTCGGCTTCCATCGAGGAACTCAAGGCGCTGCCTTTAGCCGACGGACGTTCGGTACAGGAACATATTACCGACCGCATAGGCGTGACGGGCGAAAAAATGGAAATAGGCTTCTATGAATTTCTGAACGGAGTTTCTACCATTTCGTATATCCATCCGGGAAATAAACTGGCCACCATTGTGGCTTTCAATCAACCGCTGGAGTATCAGGTGGCAAGGGATGTGGCAATGCAGGTAGCCGCCATGAATCCCGTCGCCGTATGCCCCAAGGAAGTGCCGCAAAAAACGATTGACCAGGAATTGGAAATAGCACGCGACAAAGCCCGTCAGGCCGGCAAACCCGAAAACTTGCTCGACCGTATAGCCGAAGGTGCTTTGCAGAAATTCTATAAGGAAAATACGTTGCTGGAACAGGAATTTGTGAAAGATACCAAGCTGAGCATTGCACAATACTTGCAGCAACAAGACAAAAACCTCACCGTTACGGCATTCAAACGTGTGACGTTGAATATGGAATAATAACTTGTACTTCTTAAACAGAGAGGCCGTCCTTGCTTATTTGGGATGGCCTTTTTTTTACCTTATACTTAAATTGAAAGCATCATGAAATACGACGTAGCAATCATCGGAGGCGGACCGGCAGGGTATACCGCCGCCGAAAAGGCAGGAGCCGCTGGACGCTCCACCATTCTCTTTGAAAAGAATACCTTAGGAGGCGTTTGCCTGAACGAAGGATGTATTCCCACCAAGACATTACTGTATTCCGCCAAAGTATTTGATACCGCGAAGGGAGCCTCCAAATATGCGGTAGAAGTGGAAAAAGTCTCATTCGACCTTCCTAAAATCATCGCCCGCAAAAACAAAGTGGTAAAAAAACTGGTGGCCGGCATCCGCATGAAGATGGCCGCACACGGTGTGCCGGTCGTGAGCGGTGAAGCGCTGATAGCGGGATACACTGCCGACGGAAGCCTGGCTATTACCTGTAACGGCGAAACCTTCGAGGCCGCCCGTTTGATTCTCTGCACCGGATCGGAAACCTTTATCCCTCCTGTTCCGGGATTGAGCGAAACTTGCTGGACCAGCCGGGAAGCCTTGCAGGCGAAGGAACTGCCGGCATCGATCGTGGTGATCGGAGGCGGTGTGGTAGGAATGGAGTTTACTTCGTTCTTCAACAGTCTGGGCGTAAAGGTGCGTGTGATAGAGATGCTTGACGGGATTCTGCCCGGAACGGATAAGGAAACGGCCGACATGCTGCGCGCCGAGTATACCAAACGGGGAGTCAGCTTCTATACTGGGCATAAGGTGACGGCGGTACACGGCGAGACCGTCTCCGTAGAAAAAGACGGAGAAATTTTGACGGTACAGGGCGAAAAACTGCTGGTATGCGCAGGAAGGCGGCCTGCGATCAAAGGCTTTGGGCTGGAGACGCTTGGGGTGGAACTCCATCGGGGTGGTGTGAAAACCGACGCATACATGCGTACCTCCGTGCCCAATGTATATGCTTGCGGGGATGTGACCGGTTTCTCCATGCTGGCGCATACGGCAGTGAGCGAGGCCGAAACAGCCGTGGGGCATATCCTTGGGACGGCTTCGGCCGGTATGAGCTACAAGGCCGTTCCGGGCGTGGTCTATACCAATCCGGAGATAGCCGGCGTGGGCGCTACGGAAGAACAGTTGCAAGCCGCCGGCCGCAACTACACGGTACGAAAAATTCCCATGACGTTCTCCGGCCGTTTTGTGGCGGAGAACGAGATGGGAAATGGTCTGTGTAAAATCCTGCTGGATGAAGATGAAACGATCCTCGGCGTTCATCTGCTGGGAAACCCGGCCTCGGAACTGATCACGGTTGCCGGGATAGCCATCGAACGGGGAATGAAGGCCGGCGAACTGGCTTCGTGCATCTTCCCTCATCCCACCGTAGGAGAAATCATAAAAGAAGCTTTGGGATAAGCCGGGGTTTATCCGCGTACGATTTCTTCTTTTTCCTTATCCCAGTACATGGTACGGCCTTCCAGGTAAGCCCGGGTTCCCATGTGGGCGGTGATGGCTTCTTCAAAAGCTGCGTCGATGTGGCAACTGGGCGTTCCGCCGTTGCGTATACATTCCACCCATTCGCGGATGTGCAGGTACGTGGTATCGTACCGTTTGCCGTTGACGTAGGCATACAGCAATCCCCGCTGGGCGAAATATAATTCGGTAGCCGAACTGACGGCGTCCACATTCTCCTGCCCCGGCACATAGGTAATCAGCGGAGTATCCGGTTTGATGATGCCTTTGGCAATCTGCTCGGCATAGCGTGTGGAACGCGGATCCGCTTTCACAATGAGCGAGCTGGACAGTTCCATCGAGGCGTCGTGACCCATGAATACCTTCCCCCGGGCACGCTGGCTGGCCAGGGTGGCGCTGTATAGCATGGTCAGGTTCCGTTCGGGAAACTCGAACGATGTTTGCAGGACGTCGGGGACGGTACGCCCGTCTTTGAAGAAATAAACTCCGCCGGACGAAGTGGCGGAGTAGGGGATACCCACTCCCAGTATCTGGTTGACGGCGTCGTATTCGTGCGTCAGCAAATCGCCGCTCAGCCCCGTGCTGTAATCCCACCAGCACCGCCAGCGGAAGAAGCGGTTCAGGTCGAACCGGTCGCGGGGTTCAGGGCCTACGTAGCGTGTCAGCCCGAAGGATTGCATGTACTCCAGATATTCGCGGATGCGGTCTTCGTTGCCCTCGAACTGCTTCCAGTCTATCGTTTGCGGACCGGCTGTTTCGTGTATGGGATATACCCAGGCGCCGTTGGGGTCGTTGCGATTGGTACATACTTCGATAAGGGAGACGGGTCCCAGGATGTTTTTTTCAATGATTTGTTTCGCTCTCAGGTAGCTGTCCGTTTGCCTACCCTGGTGTCCGAACTGGAAGATTACGCCGGACTGTTTTATCACATCGCGTATCCTGTATGTTTCGGGTACTGTCCACGACATGGGTTTTTCCAGGTATACATGTTTGCCGGCCAGGGCGGCATCCATGGCCATCGTCCCGTGCCAGTGGTCGGGAGTGGCGATTATTACGGCGTCGATATCTTCGGCGGCCAGCAGTTCCTTATAGTAGCGGTAACGTTTCGGCGGCGTGCCGAAGGTACCCCCTGTTCCTTCGCGGTGGATGTTGGAGCCCGACAGGATGGCGGCTTCGGCATAGGTGTCGAAGATGTCGCACACGCCGGTTATCTCGATGTTCAGGCTTTCCTGCTCCATATAATCTCGGTAGCGGGTATCGTTCGAGTTGTTTCGGGCAGCTTCCCGCCAGGTGTCTATCAGGGACGGTTCGGCAAATCCCGCCGCCCTCAGCAACTGTTTTCCGCGGATGCCGTACCCGATGATTCCGATGCGGACGGTTTTGCCTTCCGGGCTGATTTCCCTGGCAGAGGGAGGCGTCACGGGGTCTAATCTGAACAGGTCGCCCAGATTCCTTCGCGAGCGGTCGTACTGCGTCTTTTTATATACACCGTAGGCCATGGCGCCCAGTGCGGGTACGGACACCAGTGTTTTGATCGCGTTTCTGCGTCCGGAGGATGCGGGTTCTTCCGGCTGTTTCTTGATTTCTTCAGACATGATTAAAGTGATTTAGAGGGTTTGTACTTCAAAAAGCGCATCAGGTATCCGTCCAGTCCGAATACATGGGAGGTAGGGAATACATAGAGCACCGCAAGCGCGGCCATTTCTATCAGATTCCGGTCTATCCACAGGTAGGAGCCTTCGCGGGGCATCATAAATAAATCGTCAGACCCGATAAACGGCGGATGAGACAGGTAGTAGAAAAACAGCAAAAGCATGCCTCCCATACAGCCCACGCGCGTCAGACAGCCGAGGATCAAACTGAGGCCAATCAGGATAAGCCCCCATTCGTTGAGGAAATTAACCGCGCCGAGCGTCCCCGCGCTATTCGCCATGGAATGGAACAGGGAGGAAAACCACCCCTGCGAATCCATCAGATAGCCTAATGAAGTCCACTTGGGATTCAAGACTTTGACAATCCCCTCGTACAGGAAATGCCAGCCTGCCAGTACGCGCAATGCGACCAGCCAGAATGTTTGCAAATTTGAATATGAATTCATTGGTGCTAAAAATTTAGATTAATTGAGAATTATACAACGTGACAAAAATAGTACTTTTGCGCAAATGATGTAATATGCAACCGAAAATAATAATGTATCAATGACAATATACAAACGTATTCTGCTAAAATTAAGCGGAGAATCTTTGATGGGAAACAAAGCCTGCGGCATAGACGAAGTACGCCTGAATGAATATGCCGAACAAATCGCCGCCATCGCCGCCATGGGGGTACAGATCGGTATCGTGATAGGGGGGGGCAATATTTTCCGCGGACTGAGCGGAGCCTCCAAGGGCTTTGACCGCGTGAAGGGCGATCAGATGGGAATGCTGGCCACCGTAATCAACAGCTTGGCGCTGAGCTCCGCCCTGGAATACCGGGGAGCCGGGGCAAAGGTGCTGACCGCCATCCGGATGGAACCCATAGGAGAATATTACAGCAAGTGGAGAGCCGTGGAACTGCTGGAAGCCGGCTATACGGTCATCATGGCCGGAGGAACGGGGAACCCCTTCTTTACCACCGACACGGGAGCCGCCCTTCGCGCCATCGAAACAGAAGCCGAAGTGATGCTGAAAGGAACCCGCGTGGACGGTATCTATACCGCCGACCCCGAAAAAGACCCCGAGGCCGTAAAGTTCGACGACGTCACCTTCGACGAAATATACCGCCGACAACTGAAGGTGATGGACCTCACCGCCACCACCCTGTGCCGGGAGAATGGCCTTCCCCTTATCGTATTCGACATGGATACGTCGGGCAATCTGATGAAGGCCGTCTCCGGCGAACGCATCGGCACCCGGGTACATCCCTGACGAAAAAAACACCGACTGTCTGTAACAGTCTTTCCCGCTTTCCCGTCTTCTTTAAAACAGTATAATTTTAAAAGAACAATACAATGGGAAAAAAAGCAGGATGTATATGGATTTTTTTCTTTGTCTGCCACCTGGCCGGATTCGGACAGCGAGACGTACAGCAACTGTTCGGCGAACTGTCTGCCCTGAAAGACGTCAACCGGATCAACGTGGGAAGTATCTCCATGAAGCTGGCAGGCTTTTTCACCGAAACAATGGGCGTGGAAAGCATCGAAGTACTGGAACTGACCCGTTGCACCGCAGAAGTAAAAGAACATTTCAGCCGGGCATTCGGAAGCGTGAAGGACAAGGCCTTCGAGACCCTCGTTACTGCCTCCGAAAACGGCAACCGCACCAAGGTCATGCTCCGCATCCGGGACGATATAATACACGAACTGGTGGTGCTTTCCTCCGGTGAGAATCCGGCGATGATACGCATCAAAGGTCACATCAAACAGTCCGACGTCGAGCAGCTAATCCGGGAACACCAAAAGTGATGGACGCCGAACGTTTCAAACAGCGGTTTCTACCCCTCCACCCCCGCCTTTACCGCGTAGCCTGCGCCCTTACGGAGAACAGCCGAGACGCCGAAGACATCCTCCAGGAGGCCTACTGCAAGCTGTGGCTCCGAAGAGGAGAACTCTCTCAGGTACTCAATCCGGAAGCATTCTGCGTTACGCTGGTAAAGAACCTTTGCTTCGACTTCCTCCGTTCCGCACGCTATGAGCAGGACAAGACCTCCTCCCCGACAGAAGACCTGCCGCTGGCCGACGGACGCCTGTCGCCGGAAGCCGAAGCCATAGCGCACGACGAAGTAGCCGGGCTGCAGCGCCTGATAGACCGCCTGCCCGACAAGCAGCGGCAGGTACTCCGTCTGCATGGCGTCGAAGGCTGCTCGCAGGAAGAAATAGAACAAATTACCGGCCTCAGCGCCGTCCACGTGCGCGTGCTGCTTTCCAGAGCACGCAAACTCCTCAGAGAACAATACATTAAATTAGCAAATTATGAACGAAAAAGACTTTGACCGTCTGCTGGATGAAGCATTGCACATCCCCCTCCCCGAAGGCCTGGCAAACCGGCTGGCCGGACAGATAGACCGGTACGCTGCCGAAGAAAAAAAGCGCACGCGCCGCCGCCTCTTCCGCGCAATAAGCGCCGTCGCCGCCGTGCTGCTGGCCGCCGGTATTTTCCTGACGACAGAACGGACGCCCCGTGCGCCGGCCGATACCTTCGCCGACCCGGCAGAAGCCGCCCTCGCCGCAGAACATGCGCTGGCTTTCATGTCATCACAATTAAACAAAGGACTGAACCGCGTATCCGCTGCCGGACAGGAATTTGAAAGAGTAAATAAAACAATCGAAAAACATTTTAAAAAATAAACCGGTATGAAAACAAAATGCAGTATACTCCTCGCCCTGTGCCTGCTCTGTTCGAGCCTTGCCATTGCACAGCATCAATTGTTCGACAAATACGCCGAAATGGACAATGTCACGTCCGTCTATATCTCGAAAGCGATGTTCAACATGATGCCCGTCATCGGCGACGTAGGCCTGAGCCTGATGAATATGAAAGGCAAAGTAGAATCCCTCCAACTCGTCTCCACCGAGCAGAAAGATCGGATACCTCAGATGAGAGAAGAATTCACCCGCCTGGTAAGCAGCCGTCACCAGGAACTCATGCGCGTACGCGACGGCAAAACACGCGCCACCTTCTACGCCGATATGAACGGAGACCAGGTGAAAGACCTCCTCATGCTGGCCGATACCGACAGCAGCTTCACCGTCATCCAGTTGCTGGGCAACTTCACCCTGAAAGACATTCAGGAAATAGCCGGCGAAATGGGCAAATGATAATAGTGAACAGTGAATAACGAACAGTGAACAGTGAGTGACAATAGTAAGCGCCAATAGAAGGTGTAAGCCGTTCATTGCTTACTGTTCGCTATTCACTATTTCATTGAACCTGACCTTTCAGATGATCCCTTGTACGCCGGCGTACAAGGGATCATCTGAAAAGTCAGGCTCAATGAAATACCAGGAGATTATAGCTGTTTCTTAAGTAAACGGCATTGAATAGTGATCACAGAATTGTCGAACCATTATAGTCGAACCATTATAAATAAATAATATGACTGCCATTCCGGGCATTGCCCCCCACATGATAGCAAACAACCTTGAGCCGGCTTATCCCACGCATCCCGGCGAAGTATTGAAGGACGAAATCGAGTACCGAGGTATATCACAGCGCAAACTTGCCGCCGAAATGAATATGCCGTATGCCCGGATTAGGGATGTACTGAACGGCAAAAGACCCGTCCATACCGAATTTGCACTGCTTGTGGAAGCCGTGCTGGATTTGCCTGCCGAACCCTTGCTCAAAATGCAGGCGCGCTACGATATGACTGTAACCAAACGTGACGGTAAATTCATAGAAAAACTGAACAAAGTCCGTAAAATATCCGCTGTACTCTGAATAACCGTTCACGGTTCATTATTCACCAATAAACATTCTCCGTTCTGAGGCGCCGCCACCGCCACCGCCGATCCGGTCGCCGCTTTCCTCTCCCGTTCGCCCCCTTTTGCGAGCGGAATCCCCGCTGACCATTTCCGGTTCACCCCCTTCCGAATAGCTGTCACCGCCCCCACCGATCCGGTCTCCGCTTTCCTCTCCCGTTCGCCCCCTTTGGCGAGCAGATTCCCCGCCGGCCATTTCCGGTTCACCCCCTTTCCGAATAGCTGTCCCCGCCCCCACCGATCCGGTCGCCGCTTTCCTCTCCCATTCGTCCCCTTTGGCGAGCGGAGTCCCCGCCGATCGTTTCCAGTTAACCCCCTTCCGAATAGCTGTCCCCGCCCCCACCGATCCGGTCGCCGCTTTCCTCTCCCGATTGACCGCCATGAACGATCCGGTCGCCGCCGGGCGTTGGGAGGTAAAAACCTTCCGTCGGTGTAGACCCGCGGAGGCTTCATGTACGCACATTATAGGTATATTCGCATTACTTATTGGAGTATTTGCATTACTTATTAGAATATTTGCGTTCCTTCCGCCAATATTTGCATTACTTATTGGAATATTTGCGTTCCTTCCGCCAATATTTGCATTACTTATTG
>JAISMW010000078.1 GCA_031276545.1 Tannerellaceae bacterium | reverse complement strand
TGATTCGTCCGGAAATGTTGCACTGAAATTCAATAGATTCATATCAATAGCCATCTTTATTATAGCCACCAAAGTTAGTAATTTCTTGTTAGGTATGCAATACGATATTCATTTTAAATTTTATCCGGTTCACTGTATCTGACGGAAACAGTCCCCATCCCGCCATTCCGGACACAGTGAGGCCCACTGTGCCGGAACGGTGAAGATTTATATCTCTTCCCCGTAAAATATTCTTTCGGCAAGGTATATGAAATTATTTTCTTACGGCTGAAAATTCGGTTTTCTATATACCGAAAACGGATTAGCTATATGGCAAACTAAAATTTGGTATATAGCTAATTTTAGTTTGCCATATAGCTAATCAATTTTTGATATATGGTAAACTGAAAATACTTCTGTGTATGTATAAAAACTCTTGCGGAGGGAAAAAATAGGGAAGCATACAGGATGGATGAAAACCGTACATCCCGGCAATAGGTCATCCTTATCGGAACCCTGCCTGAGATACAGGAAAGCGCTGTGCTCTATTCACTGTTTTATATGCGTTTGCCCCGGTTTATTACGGCTTTTACGTATGGAGAAAGAAAAAAGGTTTATATTTGCACCCTGTGAAAAACAATACAATCATATAATTACATAAAATTCAAGATTCAAATGCAAAACAAAGGATTTGTAAAAGTCTTCTCGGTATTGCTTACGCTTGTGTGCCTGTTTTACCTGTCGTTCTCGTTTGTTACGGCGCATTATAACAGGAAAGCCGCTGAGTATGCAAGTGGAGACCCTGAAAAAGAGAGTGCCTATTTAGACTCTTTAGCTACTAAAAAAGTTTGGCCGGGGCTGTCGTTCTGGCCCGGCTACTCGTTGAAGGAATGCCGTGAAATGGAAGTCACTTTAGGGCTTGACCTGAAGGGAGGAATGAACGTAGTCCTTGAACTGAACGTGGCCGACGTCATCCGTTCGCTTTCGAATAATAACCGGGATGAAAACTTCAACAAGGCGCTGGAATCCGCCTATGCACGCCAGGCGACCAGTCAGAGCGATTTTATCGACCTGTTCTCCGAAGAGTATAAAAAGCTGGATTCCGGCGCACGCCTGTCGGCCATTTTCAGCACCTTCGAACTGAGAGAGAAGATAACGCCTCAAAGTTCGGATGCGCAGGTTATTTCCGTGCTGAAGGACGAATTGAAGAGCGCTATCGACAACTCCTTCAATGTACTGCGTACGCGTATCGACCGCTTCGGCGTGGTATCTCCCAATATCCAGCGGCTGGAAACAACCGGACGCATTCTGGTGGAACTCCCCGGCGTGAAGGAACCCGAACGGGTCAGGAAACTGCTTCAGGGAAGCGCCAACCTGGAATTTTGGGAAACATTCGACCTGACGGATATTTACCAGTCCTTAGTGGCGGCCGACAATCTGCTGGCTACCCTCCAAAGCTCCCAAGCTGCGGAAGAGGCCGACAGCACAGCCATCGAACCTTCTGCCGAAGCTCAGCCGACGGAACAGGATGCGAATCCCGAAGCGGAGGCAGCCTCGCCGGAAAACGAAGCCGATTCCCTGCTGGCCCAGCTTACGCCGGATGCCGGCGACGCTCAGCAGGCACAGTCGATGGAAGAATTTGCCCGACTGCATCCTTTGTTTGCCATTCTGAATGTGAACAACTATAACGGCCAGATTGTGCCCGGCCCCGTGGTAGGCTATGCGCATGTATCGGATATGGCCAAAGTGGAAGAGCTTCTCAACCGGAAGCAGGTGAAAGACCTTCTGCCCCGGTACCTTACCTTTAAATGGAGCGTGAAGGCCATGAGCGACGACGAACAGTATTATCAGCTCTATGCCATCAAGTCCAACCGCGACGGTACGCCGGCTCTGGGTGGCGACGTCGTGACCGACGCCACGTCCGACTTCGCCCAGCAGCAGGTAGGACGCCAGGGCGAACAGGAAGTGTCCATGACGATGAACGCCGAGGGCGCCAAGGCCTGGGCAAGGCTGACGAAAGACAACATCGGGAAGTCTATCGCCATCATACTGGACGACCTGGTGTATTCCGCTCCCCGTGTGAATGATGAAATCACCGGCGGACGCTCGCAAATCACCGGAGACTTCACGCCCGAAGAAGCGAAAGACTTGGCCAATGTGCTGAAGTCGGGTAAGATGGCCGCCTCCATCAATATTGTGCAGGAAGACGTGGTAGGACCTTCACTGGGGCAGGAAGCCATCAATGCGGGGGTCATCTCCTTCATCATCGCCCTGCTGGTACTGATGGCCTATATGTGCGTGTTCTACGGCTTTATTCCGGGTATGATTGCCAACAGCGCTTTGGTAGTCAACATCTTCTTTACGATGGGTGTTCTGGCCTCGTTTCAGGCCGTGCTCACCCTGCCGGGTATTGCCGGTATGGTGCTGACGCTGGCAATGGCCATCGACGCCAACGTGCTCATCTACGAACGTACCAAAGAGGAACTCCGGGGCGGGAAAGGACTGGCCAAAGCCATTTCCGACGGATACAGCAATGCCTTCTCGGCTATCTTCGACTCGAACCTGACCTCTATCATTACCGGCATCGTGCTGTTCTACTTCGGGACAGGCCCCATCCGCGGATTTGCCACTACCATGATTATCGGTTTGTTTGCTTCCTTCCTTACGGCTGTCTTCCTGACCCGTATTGTCTACGAAGCGCTGCTGGCAAGAGACAAAATAAAGAATCTGACGTTCACCACCTCCCTCACCAAAAACTTCCTGCTGGATCCGAAGATAAACTTCCTGGGCATGCGGAAAATCGGCTATATGATACCGGTAGGGATCATTTTGCTGGGCATTGTGTCCCTCTATACGATAGGATTGAACAACGGTATCGACTTTACCGGAGGGCGAAACTATGTAGTACGTTTTGAACAGCCGGTGAATACGGAAGAAGTACGCGCACTGCTCAACGAGCATCTGTCGGGCTCCGTGAGCGTCATCACCATCGGCAAAGCCGAACAGGTACGTATTTCTACCAACTACAAAATAGAGGATGCAAATCCCACCGTCGACAGCGAAATAAATGCAAAATTGTACGAAGGGCTTACTCCTTTGCTGAAGGAAGGCACCACCCTGGAGCAATTCACGGAGCAGTACATACAAAGCTCGCAGAAAGTAGGCCCCAGCATGGCCGACGATATTAGAAACAGTGCGTACTTGGCGGTGTTCTTCGCCATGATCTGTATGGCGCTCTACATCCTGCTCCGATTCAGAGATGTTGCCTTCTCTGTCGGGACGTTTGTGTCGGTATTGGCGGTTACCCTGTGTATCATTGCCTTCTACTCGCTGCTGTGGAAACTGATGCCTTTCTCGATGGAGATAGACCAGACCTTCATCGCAGCCGTACTGACGATTATCGGGTATTCCATCAACGATACGGTGGTAGTCTTCGACCGTATCCGCGAAACCATCGGACTGTATCCGAAGCGCGACCGTTACCAGGTGATCAACGACGCGCTGAACTCTACTCTGTCCCGTACGTTCAGCACCTCGTTCTCTACCCTGCTGGTGGTGATTTGTATTTTCCTTCTGGGAGGCAGCACCATTCGCAGCTTCACCTTCGCTATCCTGCTCGGGGTGGTTTTAGGTACCTATTCTACGCTGTTCGTGGCAACTCCTATTGCATACGAAATACAGAAGCGCAAAATCAGCAAAAAGAATGCTGCAGCGGCCGGGAAATAAGTTTTTGGAAAGTTTCAATATAAAAGTTTGCTCCCTTTCTCCGGGGGCAAACTTTTTTTTACACCATCCTATATGATACTCATGGAATGTGTCCCCAACTTCAGTGAAGGACGAGACGGGGAAAAAATAGAAAAAATAGCCGGAGCCTTCCGCGCAAAGAAAGGCGTCAGACTGCTGGATTACAGCAGCGATGCCGACCACAACCGGATGGTAGTGACCGCCACCGGCGAACCCGAACCCCTGAAAGCCGCCGTACTGGAAGCCATCGGGGAAGCCGTCAGGCTGATAGACCTGAACCGGCACACCGGACAGCATCCCCGCATGGGAGCCGCCGACGTAGTCCCCTTCATCCCCATCCGGGGATGCTCCATGGCGGAGGCCGTCGCACTCTCGAAAGAAGTCGGCGAGGCGGTGGCGCGGCAATACGGAGTGCCGGTATTCTTTTACGAACAGTCGGCATCGGCGCCCCACCGCGAAAATCTGGCCGATGTACGCAGAGGTGAATTTGAGGGACTGGATGAAAAACTCCGTGCGCCGGAATGGATTCCCGACTGCGGGCCGTGCCGGAAGCACCCCACTGCCGGTGCGGTAGCCATCGGCGCCCGGACACCCCTAATCGCCTACAACGTAAATCTGGGAACCGACAACCTGGCCGTCGCGAAGCAGATCGCCGGGAAAGTACGCCATTCCGGAGGGGGACTCCGCTACTGCAAAGCAATGGGTGTAGAACTCAAGGAGCGCGGCATCGTGCAGGTGTCGATGAATCTGACCGATTATACGCACACCGCACTCTACCGGGCTTTCGAACTGGTGAGGATGGAAGCCCGGCGCTACGGAGTACCGGTGACGGGAAGCGAAATCATCGGGCTGGTACCGATGGACGCGCTGGCCGATACCGCCGCCTACTACCTGCAACTGGAACACTTCTCCGCACGGCAGGTGCTGGAAACGCATCTGATGGAATAGAGGAGAACCTCTGAAAACCCCAAACTCGGCGTTACGCTCCGTCGGCAAAATGCTCATTTACTAAAGTAAACTCCGCTTTTGCCTCTGTCGCAAGCCTTGATTTTGGGGTTTTTAGAGGTTCTCCAGGGGGGGATGACTATTTAGTCAGGGCAACCCGCTTCGTAGGCGGGAACTGTTCGTTGCGCAGCCTCACTTGCTCCGTTACATTTTTCGCCAGCTCCAGAAAGGCGGAACCCGTCAGGCTCTCTGTCTGAAGCGCCACGGGAGCGCCCTCGTCGCCTCCTTCGCGGATACGCTGCACAAGGGGTATCTGTCCCAGCAGGGGGATGCCCAGCTCTTCCGCGAGCTGTTTCCCACCGTCTTTACCAAAGATATAATATTTGTGGTCGGGAAGTTCCGCCGGAGTAAACCACGCCATATTCTCTATCAGTCCCAAGATGGGGACATTCACTTTATGGCCGGTGAACATCCGGATGCCTTTGCGGGCATCGGCAAGGGCTACTTCCTGCGGGGTGGTCACTACGATGGCGCCCGTCAGCGCCAGCGTTTGCACCAGTGTGAGGTGTATATCGCTTGTACCCGGCGGCAGGTCTATCAGGAAATAATCCAGCTCGCCCCAGTGCGCGTCGCCAATCAGTTGCTTCAGGGCATTGCAGGCCATCGCACCCCGCCAGAGGACGGCCTCATCCTTGTTGACGAAAAATCCGATGGAAAGCAGCTTCACGCCGTAGCGTTCCGCCGGCTCTATCCGGTCGCGCCCTTCGATGGAGATCATGCGCGGACGTACATCTTCCTGCCGAAACATCCTGGGCTGCGAGGGGCCGAAGATATCGGCGTCGAGCAGTCCTGTCCGGTAGCCCAGCCCAGACAGCGCCACGGCCAGGTTGGCCGCCACCGTACTTTTGCCTACCCCTCCCTTGCCCGACGAAACGGCAAGGATATGCTTCACTCCGGGCAGCAGCCTCTCCGGTTCGGGCTGCGCCGGGGGGCGTGTCGTCACCGTGATGCGTCCCCTGATGTCGATGTCTTTGCCGGCATACGTCAGGATGGCCGTTTCGGCCGCCTTGACCACCGACTTGATAAAGGGGTCGTTGGGTTTATCAAACAGGAGCGAGAAGCTCACTTTCTTGCCTTCAATGCGGATATTGTCTTCCACCATACCCGCCGAGACCAGGTCTTTGCCTGTCCCCGGATAACGCACTTTGGCCAGCGCGTCGAGAATAAGTTGAGGATAAACTGTCATTTATAGAATGTATTATTTGCCGGATACCGAAGCGCTTCGTTTGCTGCGACCGAAACTGCGGTAGGAATCCTGTTCTATTTCAATATCGGGTTCTGCATACGTCTCTCTTTCTTCGCAGACGAAACAGAGGTATTTAATCGTCATGCCCCGTTCGAGCCACTGCTGCTCGTAATAAGTCCGGATAGCCGGGAGATCGTCTCCCGGACGGGAATGATACAAGTCGTCGGTACAAAGCCGGATCGGCAAGCCGTTGGCCTGCACCAATGCGGCGGTGTAGGTATACAGAAACCGGCTGTCGGTCTTCAGGTGAATCAGCCCGCCGGCCTGCAATACCTGCCGGTAGAGGTGCAGGAAGAACGCAGAGGTGAGGCGTTTGTTAGGCTTCTTCATCTGCGGGTCGGGGAAGGTAATCCATATCTCGCTCACCTCTCCGGGAGCGAAAAAGGAGGGGAGCAGTTCGATACGGGTACGGAGAAAAGCCACATTCGTCATGCCCGCCTCCAGCGATTCCCTGGCGCCGCTCCACATACGGGCGCCCTTGATATCCACACCGATAAAATTCGTGTCCGGAAACAGGCGCCCCAAACCTACCGTATATTCCCCTTTCCCGCATCCCAGTTCCAGTACAACCGGATGAGTATTGTTGAAAAAGCCTTCGTTCCAGTGTCCCTTCAGCGCAAACCCCTCTTCCTGCAGTTTGTCGAAGGAATATTGAAACACATGCGGATACGCCGCCATCATTTCAAATTTTGCCAACTTGTTTTTTCCCATGGCGCAAATATAGCTATAATTGTTGGCCGCCTCTTCTTCCCGCAGATACCTTGCCGGCATCCTTTAGACGCCTATCTTCGTATTGCCTCTTCCCATGAAAAAAAAATTACCTGTGCAGGGAAGAAAATTTTCTATTTTAAAGAACAAGGCTTTCGGCCTATACATAAACGATGGATTGCAGAGAGGACTTTCTCCCGATTTGACAACTACAGGAGACTGTGTCGAAACTATGAAACAACATTTGATTCGGCGGAGGAAATGGTCAAAATAGCATCCATTAAGATTATTATTGAATAAAATTTAAACAGGCTCTTAGTTTGAAGGTAAACGTAGCATACGCAGGCTCTCCTTTCTCTGCCAGGGAGATATTTTCCGGCATAAAGGCATGCTCGGCACCCGTACAGGCCGTGAAGACAATTGCTGTCCAGGCTACAATGGCAAAAAGATAAAAGATGTTTTTCATTTTCATTTGATTTACTTAAGCGATTTGTTAATAATAAAACTGTTTTTGTTTTTCAGAAAAAAACTGTAAACGGCTGCAAGGTATAGTTTTTTTTAGACTGACAATGAAATGATATACAATACGCACAAACTCTCTCCTTGCACGCCTCGCCTGCATCGCCTGGCAAACTTTTTCCCGCCCCCTGATATATCTGCCTGTTTTTCCTGGCGGTGATGTGGTATATGCGATCCGTTCCGGCATCGCCTGTCGAGATTTTCCCCGCTCCCGGATCCGTCTGCCGGTTTTGTCCGACGACTATTCCATACAAGTAATCAAAATTTTAGCAAGCTTAAACTATGACGTGATTACTCCTTGCTAAATTTTAGCAAGCTCAAACCATGAGGTGGTTACTCCTTGCTAAATTTTTGCAAGCTCAAACCATGACGTGATTACTCCTTGCTAAATTTTAGCAAGCAGTAACCATGACGTGATTACTCCTTGCAAAATTTTAGCAAGCAGTAACCATGACGTGATTATTCCTTGCTAAAAAGGAGGGAGGAGGCGGGAAACGGTACGGACGTCAGGACGGGAAGGATGTTTCATCCGGCGGGAGTCCGGAGTTCTTTGCGTGGCAGGTGATGCGGGCGGCTATTATCCG
>JAISMW010000037.1 GCA_031276545.1 Tannerellaceae bacterium | reverse complement strand
TTACTTTTGTTCCGGGTTGTTGGAGAGGTACTCATGTATTTGTGTTTTTTGTTGACAAATACAAAAATACATCCAATAACCCACTTTTCATGTTTTTTGACTACCGTTGCAACAAAGTCAATATCAGTTATAATTATTAATCAGGGTCAACTCTTCTACGCGATAAGACTGGTAAACAGTCAACCTAAATCAGGAAAAGACAGGTTGCGGATAATCATAAAAGTTTATTTCATAGGCATGAATACCATGTGGCAGATCGGGATTCGGCTTTAAAAGGCTTGGTGCGGGAAATTCCAATATGTATAAAAGGCAGAGATAATGATGCCTTGACTCATTATCTTAAAGAATACGAAAAAAAAATTCTCGCATATAGGGAAAACATTATCAGTAAATTGACGGAGATAAAAGAAAGGGAAAGGGAAAAGGAGGTAGAGAACACTGAAGACAAAAAAGAACGTTTTCTTTATCTGCTAACGAAAGGACAGGATGCACATCCCCATATTGACGCTTTGTGTCATGACGCATTGGGGGAGTCCATTTACTATAAAACATTGCAGCATTCGTATTATAACAACTCGTGCAGACTGGAAGGCCTTCGTGATTCTCCTGGTGAAGACGAACATAAAACCCGGCGCCGAACAGCTTTGAATATACACAATGCACTACAAAATATCCGGTTACTGCAAATTGAAAACAAGAATCTTTGGGACGCCAAAATATACGAAATCAACAAAGCCTTACTTTCTTTCAATATAATCAAACTTGACAAAGTGGATGGAGTTTTAGTCGAAAATACGACACTTATAGGGAATATCCGTCAAAAACAGGAGACGAACGACCGCCTCGCCATATTAAGCATCCGATTAGGGCGATGGGGATTAACGATAGGGTTCTTGGGGTTAGCGATAAGTATTGTCCCACACATTGTCCCACACATCGGGAAGCTCTTCTGCTTGCTGAAATCCGTCATCTTTTGACTGTTTGCACGCCCCACGTTAAAACAAATCCCCTGTCATCAGAAGGTGAAACGCATGGCGATGCGGAAGCCGTGGGGGGAGATGCCGGGATTGGGCGGGCTTAGCCGGCGATAATAATCTATGCGCAGGATGCGGAAGATGTTGTCCAGGCCGACGCTTGCTTCGAGGTAGGGCGTCGCGCCGAGGGGCTTCGTGCCGTCGGGAAAAGCGAAAAGCCCTTCGGGATTCTGTTGCGGATTGTTTTTGTCGTACAGGCTGCCGTACAGGCCGCTTATCGAAAGGACTTCGCGCAAGGCCAGGCGGCGGACAAGGGGTATGCGGTTCAGTATCCAGCCTTTCATATAATAGGTGAGGAAGAAGGACGTGTAGCGGTCTGCTACAAATTCCATAGGGCGCATCATGGCGAAGGTTTCGGCCTGAATACTCAGGGAAGGGTTGGCAGAGGGAAGTATCAGCAGCGGGAAGGGCACCCGGTTCCACAGGTATCCGGCTTTCCAGACGGCGTCGATATGTCCGAAGGAAGATAGCCAGAAGCGCTTTCCGAACCCGGCCTCGGTATGGTGGTAGCGGTAATCGCCGAAAATGCCTCCGAGGCCTGTCCGGTGGGAGAGTGTGAAGACCGGTGCATCTTTCGAGAGATTGAAGACCGTGTGCCTCCCTTTGCGGCTGTTGTAGGCTTTCTCGCCGGGGGCATAGCGCAGCCGGATACCGGCCTCCGAGGTGGTAAAACCGGGCGTCGGAAGGAGGTTGCCGTCCGGTTCATACCGGAGGTACTCCAGGGCGCCGGCGGCTTCGCTGTATTCGTGCTTTGCCCAAAGTAGGAGGGAGAGATGATTGAGCCACTCCTTTTCGTATTGAAGTTCGGTTGTGCGGAGGTATTGCATCCGAGTGACCGGCGCACCGGCGCTGAAGGACAGCGCCAGATGATCGTTGTCCGTGAACAGGAAGCGCCGTCCCGGTACATCCATATCGTATCTGTGCGTAAGCGAGAGGTAGTGGACGGGAAATTCCTTTTCGTGGTATATCCTGGGGGCGAAGTTGTAGATCAGTCCGGCACGGTATTTCGGTCGGCGGTCTTTCCACCCGTAGGCGATATAGCCGGAGGCCATCCATTGCGGATGGAGGTTGGCCGTCGTCATGCCCCCTGCCCTCATGCGGAAGCCCTCCACGTAATTTGAGCTGAAGGTGGAGCTCAGCGGCCCGAAGTCGAAGCGGCTCCTTTCCTTGTCGGGATGCGTCGGGACATGGTCCGATACCAGTATCTCGAAGGTTTTGATACCGGCATTGTACGGCGGTATCCGTTTCAGTTCGGCCAGGAGGTTGGGCAGTTCGTCTTCCTTCTCAGGGAGGGGGATGTGCCGGTATTCCCGGCGGAAGGAATCGGGCGGAAGCTCCGGTTCTGCTGCTCCGGGAGCAAAGTTGTATCCCTTAAAGCTGCGGAGGCGGTGTGCGTACAGTTGGGGCGTGCCCGGCACGGGGGCAAAGGTGGCGTAGGTATGCTCCAGGCTTAAGGCCCATGTACCGCTGTCTGTGCGGGCGAACTCCTGTTCGATGCGCAGCTTGTTCACCCAGTTCAGATGGATGTGGCGGGGAGCGTTCAGTTGTGCCTTTTTTACGGCGTAGGAGCCGTCCAGGGTGATGTACAGCACTCCGGTGAAGCCGTAGCTTTGGCTGTTGAAGGGGGCGAAGGCCAGGCTCACGCAGGGCTCGCCTGCCACATGGAGGGTGTCGAGGAGGTAATATTTGTAGTAGGCTGTTGCCAGCACGGAGGAGAGGGGGCTTACGAAGCGGTTTATCATCAGGGCGACGTCGTTGTCGAAGAGGTTTACGTCCCGGAATATTTCTTTCAGGTTTTCGGAGATGGTTCCGCTTTCGTCCAGCGTTCGGTCGATACCTTGGCGGCGGGAGGCCCGGACTGTCTGCTTTTCTTGCCGGGGAGTTTTCCGGTAATAGCGGTCGGCGAGCGATTCCCGTATGGACAGGGTCAGTACCGGTTTTCCGGTAAATTCCGACGTATCGACATAGTTTTTCAGGCCGGCAAAGGGCTTCATCCGGCGGCTTCGCTCTATATAGGAGGGGTAGTCGAGGGCGAGGGAAAGTTTTTCGTACACCTCCACTTTGTATTCGTTTTGTGCTTCGATACGGTTCTGTTGTTTGTGCTCAATCACGTTTCGGATGAGTTCCACGGCGGGATTGTTCCGCCGCGTGTAGCGTTCGCGTCCGGGGCGGACTACGATGTGCTCCAGCTCGTAGGCAACGGGCGGGAGAAGTACCTCCACTCGGTTGACGGCACCGGGCTGTAGCGGGACTGTTTTTGTTTCGTATCCCAGCAGGCGTACCGTCAGGCGGGCGTATCCCTGCCGGCTTTGCAGATGGAAGGATCCTTCGCTGTCGGTTGCCGTCCCCTGCGAAGAATCTTCGAAGACGACGGAGGCGTATGGGAGCGGGGTTCCGCTGAGTGAATCGCGCACGCTGCCTTCGGCTACGGTTATCTGCTGCGCCTGCGGGGCTGCCGGTATCAGCAAAACCAGGGGGAGGCCGATAAGGCGAAGGAGGGGGGGGCGCATGGCTTTTATCTCACCGGGTTGGCGTAAATTCCCAGGAAGATGTCGCTGAGCAGCGCTTTGTCTTCCACTTCGGGGGAGAGTCCTTGCTGGAAATGTGCCTGAAAGGTTTCTTTTTCTTCCGGCGTATAGTGGGAGGCATATCGTTCGCTGTTTGAACGGAGATCGTGGGCGATGTAGTTGTTGCAGTTCAGGCGGTAATTCCGGCGGATTTGCTCGTCCAGAAGGGCGGCTACCTGGCGGTTGAACTTGTTGTTCGGCCATCCCCTCAGGGGTTCCAGGTCTGCGGCCTGCAGGGGCGTGCCTACGGTGATGTGTACGTCGCCTTTTGGCTGCATGAGGCCGGTGAGGATGCTTTCCAGGTCTTCGCCCGGCTTTTTGGTGTAGGCGCCTGTACGTCGGAGGGTGTACAGTTCGAGCGCCTTCCGCTGGTCGCAGGGTTCCCATTGGTAGGCGATGGAGACCGGCACGATGTGCAGGTCGAGCAGCGCCTTTACCGGGTCGGAGGGGAAACTCATGTAGAAGAGTTTGACGAGCGCTTGTTCGGTGGCGTCTATTCCGTCTTTGGTTCGTCCGTTCCGCTGGGCTATCCAGATGGATTCGCGCTTGTTGAGCAGGGTATGGCGCATGTATTCCGACAGGTGGAGGGAGTTGTGATAAAAGTCTTTGGCGTTGCCTCCCCGGATGACTTTGAACATTTTGTTTGACTTGCCGACGTCTATGATCAGTTGCGAGCTCATCAGGTTGCTGCCGAAGGTTATTTCGGTAGTCCGGTATCCGGAGCAGTGCAGGGCGTACTGGAGGAGGGAGGAGTCCAGCATGATGTCGCGGTGGTTGGAGACGAAGAGGTAGGCTTCTTCTTTGTCCAGGGCGTCTATTCCCTGCCAGGTGAAGCGTCGGATGCTGCGTGCGATGACTTGTTCGTTGACGGCTTTCATCGTTTGCTGCTGGAACTCGTTGATGCTTGTATAGCTCTGTATTATCTGTTTTATTTCGTCTACAGGCCGGCCGGGGTATACAAAGGAGGCCAGGATGGGGAAGTATTCACTGCGGGTGATGCGGCTCATGGCTTCCGGGATTTCTTCGTCGCGGTAGGGACGGAGGTCGTCGAAGGTTTCTGTTCTCATGGTGTTCTTTTTTTGCGGTTGTCTATAAATTTTACCGGTTTGCGGCTTATGCCGGGGAAGTTGACGGCTTGTATTTCTTCGGCCGGGCACAGGCGGATGTCCGGAGCTACGCGGATGCGGGCACGGAAGCGGTCTTTGAGGTCTTTCACGGCGTCGAAGCCTTCCGGTGCGGCGCGTCGCAGGCCGATGCGGACGGATACGCTGTCGTTGCCGTTGCGGTCGGAGTCTACTTCCACTACATAGTTTTCTACGTAGAGCGTATGGTCGAGCACGTCGAAGATGGCCGGGGGATAGAGCGTGGTGCCTTTGTATTTTATCATGTGGCCGGTACGTCCCATCAGGGGACTTACGCGCATGGAGGTTCGTCCGCAGTTGCAGGGTTCGGTGTGCAGGCAGACCAGGTCGCCTGTCCGGAAGCGAAGCAGGGGCATGGCTTCTACGCCGAGGGTGGTGACTACGAGTTCGCCTACGCTTCCGTCGCGGAGCGTTTGTCCGTGTTCGTCGATCAGTTCGCAGATGATCAGTTCCGGATGGTGATGTCCTCCGCAGGCGCAGGCACATTCGGTGAAGGTGGTGGACATTTCGGTGGAGGCGTAGGTGGAGTAGAGGTCGAGGTTCCATTTTTCGCGGATGCGCTGTCCCAGGAGGTTGAGCGAGAAGTCTTGTTCGCGCAGGTTTTCCCCGATGCAGACGATTTTCTTCACGCTGGAGTTGCGGTAGTTGACGCCGTGCTCTTCGGCGTATTTGATGATATGCAGGATGAAGGAGGGTACGCATACGAGGGTGTTGGGCTTCATTCGCCGGATGGTGTCCCACTGAAGCTCCGGTATGCCGTTTCCTACGCGGATGATGCCGGCGCCGAGTTCGCGCAGTCCGAGGAAGTAGGCCAGTCCGGCCATGAAGCGTTTGTCGATTGTTGTCATGAGCTGCACGATGTCTCCCGGCTGTACGCCGGCACAGCGGAAGGATATTTTTTCGTTGTAGGCAAGCCGTTTGAGGTCGGCTTCGGTCAGCGCGAAGGTGACGGGGTCGCCGAGGGTTCCGGAGGTGGTGACGTAGTCGATGATCTGTTCTTCGGGTACGCAGAGGAAGTCGCGGTTGTACTGCTGCAAATCTTGCTTGCCGGTGAAGGGGATCCGGCTCAGGTCTTCGAGCCGGCGGATTTGCTCTATGGGGATGCTGTGCGCATCGAACATCCGCCGGTAGAAGGGCGAATGGAGCTGGAGGTAATGGAGCGCTTCTTGCAGGCGTTGCTCCTGGAAACGTTTTATTTCCTCTTTCGGTTTGTATTCTATTTCTGCATCTTTCATATAATCAATTGTTTGGCTTTACAGCCGGTTTGTGTTTCTAATCTACGTCACTCGTATTAACGCTTATACGTCACTCGTATCAACGCTTATACGCCTCAGGTGGCTTTCTGTTTTACCGGCGCCCGTTCCGGCCGGTCGAACAGTTCGTCTGCTTCTTCTTGGGAAAGCAGCCGGTAGGTGGCCTGACGGGGGTTGCTGAAGTTCACTTCGTAATATTCTTCGTCGTAGAAGGAGAGTTTGGAGTTCATTCCCGGATTGCACTCCAGGTAGACGACGTCTTCGGGGTGAAGGCCTTTGGCCCGGCAGATCTGTTCGGCCAGCAGGCGTCCGGCGGAAGTAACCGAGTCGCCCGGATTGTCTTGATAGAGTTCGGTGACGATCACGTAGGATTTGCCTGCTTTCCGGATGATTTTCAGGCCGCACCGGGAGGGCATTCCCCAGGCTCCGCTGAAGGGGAATATCTCGTCGTAATAATGTTCCGGCAGTTGCATGGGCTTCAGTTTTCGAGGGTTTGTTTGAGTCCTGTCCGCACGACGTCTTTTCCGAAGGATTTGCGTGCCAGGGCGCGGTTGCGCGGGCGGTAGGTGCCTTCGTTCATTTCGCGGAGCGCCACGCGGCAGAAGAGTCGGAACATGCGCGCTTCCTGCGATTCTTCGCGATAGAAGGATTCCCAGGCGTAGTGGTAGAGTTCCTGGAGGCGTTCGCAACTGAGGTGCCGGGGATGGAAGACTACCTGGCCGGCATTGTAATGGTCCCAGTCGAAATCGAAGATGCGTCCCTGCCTCAGGAGGTCGTCGTATCCTTTGGTGTGGGGGAAGGGCGTCATGACGGTGAACTCGGCCAGGTCGAGGTCTATTTCGAGCAGGAAGTCGATGAGGCGTTTGATGTCGTCTTCCGTCTGACTGTCGAGTCCCAGCAGGATGGTTCCTTCCACTCCGATGCCGTGGTCGTGATAGCGTCGTACGCGTTCGCGGATGTAGTCGGAGGTGTCGTATACGGCTTGGTAGACGTACCAGGCTCCGGCTTGTGCCGCGAGGTCGAGCACCTTGGGGTCGTCTTCGATGGTATGGCTGATCCACTTCTTTTTGAAGGGGATCATTTCCCGGAAGAGTTCCATTTCCCACTCTTTGTTTTGTGCCAGGGAGTTGTCCACGATAAAGAGGCGGTTGTTGTCGATGGTGTTCAGTTCTTCTATCACCCTGTCCATTGGCCTTGGGCGGAAGATTCTCCCTCCGAGGTAGGATACGGCACAGGGATAACAGCTATACTTGCATCCGCGCGAAGCATGGAAGAGATCGACCATCTGTACTCCCTTGTGGTTGTACAGTTCGCGTTTGTACAAGTCCCGGCGTGCCGGTCCTATGGCTTCGACGGGAGGCTGCCGCATCATGTAGTTGTAGACTTTCTTCAGTTCTCCTTTGCGCCAGTCGTCGAGCACCTGCTCCATGTATCCTTCGGCTTCTCCCAGGAAGACGGCGTCGGCATACGGCAGGGTTTCTTCGGCGTGGAGCATGGTGGAGATTCCTCCGAAAAGTACCTGCCTGCCCCGCTTCCTGAACTCTGTGGCGATGGTCCATCCCCGCTTCACCTGCGTGCTCAGCATCATGGAGATGGCCACGAGGTCTGTTGGTTCGTCGAAGTCGATGGCTTCTACATTCTCGTCGGTAAAGGAGACGTCTACGTAGTCCGGCAGGGCGGCGGCGAAGGCCACCGGGCCGTGCGGGGGGAGGTTGAAGGTGGTTTGCCCTTTCAGTTTTTCCCACCGTGGGTAAATCAGTTTCAGTTTCATTTATGTATGTGTTTCATTGGTGACATGTTGCGCTGTGCCGTCTGCGTTTATTTTATCCAGCAGATAATCCAGTCCCACCAGTTCGGCGCAGGTCAGAATGGCCGTGAGCGGGACGCCGAGGATGCCGTGCAGTTTGATGTTCTGCCCCGTCAGCAGGAGGTTCTTCAGCTTGGTGCGTATCGGGATATGCGAACGTTCGATATGCCGGCAGTCTTTTGCCACGCCATAGAGGGCGCCTTCTTTTTGGTTGCAGTAATCGCGTATGGTCAAAGGGGTGGAGCTGTACCGGCTGCGGATGCAGGAACGAATCTGCGGATACACTTCCTGCAGCTTGTCCAGGATGCGCTGTTCGCAGCGTCGCTTGAAGGCCTCGTAGGCTTCGCCCCGCTTGCCCGACACGGTATGCTCCCAGGGTTTGACGGTTTCGTAGTTCATGATGCAGTTCACGATCATCTTTTCGGCATATACGTCGTGCATGGTGGCCGGCGGCGTGATGAACATCAGTCCCCTGGGCCAGGATTCCTCGGTATAGACATCGTGTTCCCAGGTGTCCCGGTAATCATCCTGGTAGTAGTAGGTGTAATTAAAGAAAGGAAACGTGCCGGGTTTGAACACGATGTACATCGTGAAGACCGAATAGGTGTTCGGTATCGTATCGATACGCTCGCGGTAGGAGCGCTGCAGCTTGGATGTATCGAGCAGGCGGAAGAGGGAAGAGGGATGGATGGAGGAAATATACCGGTCGGCACGGTGCTGTGTGCCGTCGGCCGCGGTGACACAGGCTATCCTGTCTCCGGTTATTTCGATGCGGGTTATGCCTCTGCGGGCGTAGACCTCTCCTCCGTGCCGGCGTATTTGTTCCACCAGCCCGTCGGCCAGTTGTCGGCTTCCTCCCACCAGGCGGGCGGCGCCTTCGATATACAGTTTGCTAATCAGGGCGTGGATATACACCGGCGTCTGATACCGGCTGCCGGCATAGAGCGGGTTGCAGAAGGCCAGCACGAAGCGCAGGCGCGGATTGGAGGTAAAGGAATCGATGAAATCCCCCACGCTGGTCATAAACCTTCCGGAATACTCCTGAAAAGAGGCGTCCGTCTTTTCGAGGTTGTACAGCTTCACCTCGTCGCATATCCGGTACAGGGCGTGCAGGTACTGCGCAACGTGCTCCCGTTCTTCGGGGAACTCGGCGCCGATCCTTTCGATAAAGGCGTCGAATCCCCTGGGCATACGGTATTTTTTCCGGTCGGAAGCGATATGGAAGAGTTCAAAACAGTCTTCGTCTTCGGGCAGGACGCACAGCCTGTGCATCACCCCCAGGTAAGAACAAATCCGGTGCAGTACCTGGCCGGGCGCGAAAGCTCCCACTACGTGCATCCCGGTTTCGAAGGAAACGCCGTCGCGCGTGAACTCATGCAGTCCGCCTCCCAGTGCGGTATGCTTTTCAAAGATCTTTACCCGGTAGCCCTCCCTGCTCAGGATAGCTCCGCAGAATAATCCTCCGATGCCTCCTCCTATGATGATGACCGATTCCTTATCCATTGTGAGAAACGTTTTTTATTTGCTGCATGACTGTATTGACGCCTACAAATTCGCCGGAAGTAATAATGGAACCGATAATCACTCCCAGTATACCGTGCGAATTGATGTTCTGCCCCACCTGAAACAGGTTCGATATTCGGGTACGCTGCGAAACGACCGTCTGCACCGGCTCCGTGCAATCCCTCAGGATGCCGTACATCGAGCCTTCCTCCGTACCGGTATAGTCCAGATAGGTGAGCGGCGTAGACGTATGATACCGTTCGATGCGATGCCGGATATCCGGCATCTGTTTTCCCAGTTCGTCCAGGAGGCGTTCGGCCTTTTGCCGCTTGAATGTTTCGTAGGCTTCGCCCCTCCGGCCTGCCGGCGTCCCTTTCCAGCGGGCTACATCCTTAAAATCCATATACGCAAACACAATGCCTGCATCGGCATACGGCTGATCGACGGCGGAACAGAGGTGCATGTACATGAAATTCCGGGGCCAGTCGGCCTCCGTATAGTGCGGACAGTTCCACACATCGCCTGTACGGTAGTGGTAGAGGTTCGAGTTGAAATAAGGCACGCTGTCCTTTTTGAACTGCATGTACACGGTGAAACTGGATACCGTGTTCTTCAGTCCGAGAATACGGTCGCGGTATGATTTGCGAATCAGAGGCGTATGGAGCAAGTCCAGGGTACGCCGGGGATGTATGTTCGAGATGATGTAATCGCCGGTTGTTTCTTCTCCGCTTTTCAGCGTCACGCCTGTAGCCCGCACGTCGTTGCAGTTTATGGCGGATACTTCAGCCCTGGAGCGAATCTCGCCGCCCATCGAGCGAATGGAGCGCGCCAGCGACCCGGCAATGACGTCGCTCCCTCCCACAATCCGGCAGGTGCTTTTGTGGTAGAAATCGCGGATGAGGGCATGAATATAAAGCGGGGTTTTGTATCGGACGCCGGCGTACAGAGGCAGATTGGCCGCCAGTACCTGCCGGAGCAAAGGGTCGGACGTGATTTCGTCTATAAATTCACTGGCGCTGTGCTTCACGTAATGCGGATTGAGCAGCGTCAGCGAATCCTTATAGCGAAAGGAATACAGGGGAGAATCGTTCGCCACATCGCCTACAACTTTGTAATAACGCCGTATATTGTCCCGCTCGCGGGGGAAATGCTGTGCCAGGGCATGGATGAAGTCTTCCTTTTCGTTGGCGAAGGAGAAACGCTGTCCGGCAATGGAAACGATATCGTAGGCCTTTGCATCCAGCGGGCGCAGCTTCACGTCCGGAAGCAGCGAAAGATAATTGAAGAACCGGTGCAGCACCTGCCCTTCTTCCATACTGCCGATGTAATGCATCCCGGTTTCGTACTTTATTCCATAACGGGTGAAGGTCTGCAGACAGCCTCCTATCTGGGTGTTTTTCTCCAGGATACTTACGCGGTATCCGTTTTTTGCCAGGATATACCCGCAGGTTAATCCGCCCAGACCGCTTCCTATGATGATGACATGCTTATCCACGTGTTTCTATAATTTGCGGGTTGTACATCCGGTATGCTTCCCGCTGCAGCTCGTCGGGATTCCATAAATATACAGCGTCGAAGGTGCCGGCGTCTTCCGTCAATTCCGAGGCCTCATAGATCGTCAGGTTGTCCGGAATCCCTGCGCAGTTGCGCGCCAGGGCTACGTTGTCGGCGTCGCGGTCGATGGCCGTCACCTGCGTCTGTGTATGCACCAGGGCAAAAAGAAATCCCAATACCCCATAGCCGTTGTTTACAATCAGTACGGACGAAACCGACGGGCAGGAGTCAATCCATTCCGCAAAACAGCGGGTTTTCGACAGGATACTGCGCACACTGTATGCGATGCCCGCCCCTTTGTACAGATAATTATGCAAGACAAACCATCTGAAATAGGTTGCCGTTTCCATCTGCTGCGAAATAGCGGCAAAGGTGCGACTGTAATATTGCCTTATTCTTTTTGAGCGAATAGCATAGCCGGCGCCATAGCCCGTATGGTCTGCCGGTATACGCGGATGCACCTGCACGGTAACGGAGCCTTCCCTCAGCATAAAATCTTCTTTCGGCAGCACATGCCCCGTGCCGTGGATAAAGACCGGCAGGATGTCCAGATGCAGGGTCTCGGCCAGATAGAACGCTCCGCGACGGAAACGCAGGATGCTCCGGCTGTTTGAACGGGTGCCTTCGGGAAATACCACGATAGAATAACCCTGCCGCACCCTGCCGGAAAGCTTGTCGAGGCTGGCGCTGACGCCGTTGGACACGGGGTAAAAGTCTGCATACTTGATAAGCCTTCCATAGAACGGGTTGTTCCATACCCAGTCGTTCGTCAGAATCACCATACGGGGCGTGAGCATCATCAGGCACATCAAATCCAGGTGAGACTGATGGTTGCAGATGATAACGGCAGGTTTTTCGAACGTCTCTCCCGACAGGTTTTGATAGCTGAACCGCACGCCGGGAATGCGCTTTATGACAAAGTGAGCTACCCAGCGCAAAACGGAATGATAGCGCATTTTCCGGCGTTCCTGCTTGTGGCCGAATCCGAAAAGAAAGAACCCGATCAGGGTGATGACAAAACTCCCCAGCAGAAAGCAAAGGAAGGAATACAGGGAAAAGAGGAGCCGCTTCAACGTAACGGGCACTTTGCGGAATCCCGTCTTTGTCTTCGTAAACCAATGAAACAAAAGCGGCGGGATAATATAGGCAATCAGCACCACCGAAAACATTCCGACAATCGTAACCTCCGCCAGGGATCTCAAGGCCGGATGTCGGGCAAAAATCAGCGTGCCGATGCCGGTAAACATAATGAGCGCCGACAGGACAATGCTGTTCTTGTACGAGTTCAGCATTTTCCGGCGGTAAGCATATTCGTACATCAAACCTTCGGTGATGAAGATGGTGTAATCGTCGCCCTGCCCAAATATAAAGGTAGCCAGGATGATGTTGACGATATTAAATCGCATATCCCCCAATTGCATAATTCCCAGAATCCATATCCAACTGACGGCTAAGGGAAGGAATGCCAGCAGACTCAATTCCAGCCGTCCGAATGAGATGGTGAGGAAGATAAATACGATAAACCCGCATACATAAAGCACATAATTGAAGTTGTCCGATAGCGAATCGACCACCCGCTGCCCGATATTGCGGGAATCGAACGGGAAAGCCCCGGCCGAAGATTGCCGGAGCGCCTCCGTTAATTCGGAAGTTCTCTCCTTATCGCAATACAGGAGATGGATGACTGTATAGCGGTTTTCCACACTGTCGCGTATCAGATAATTATCAGCCAGAAGCGTAGTGAGAGGGGCGAAATACGCTTCGTCGCGAGGTTCAAAGCCGGCGTATAATAAGCGGGAGAAAGGCTCAAACGCTCCCGGCCTGAATCCCCCGGCGAGAGCGGCCGTTTCTATTTGCTGCAACAAAGCTTCACGCCGCGGTTTCCAGAAGTCCTCCCAACGCCGGATGCGTTTTTGCTGTTCTTCCGGAGAGGCCAGAAAGACGCCTGTCCCGGAGATACTTTCAATAAGTCCGGTTCGTTTCAGAGAGTCAAGCAGAGCAGTATTCTGTTCGTATACGGCCAGAGCCTCACCGGTGGAGGCTCCTTCGGATATAAAGTAAACCACGTCCCGGCCGGTACGTTCGAGCGATTGCATCATATCGTGCATGTCTTCACGCTGCTGTGGCGTCATATAATTGATACGGTTCATATCCGGTTCGAACGTGGTGAACCGGGCAAAATAGGCAAAACAAACCGTCAGCAGCAAAACCGGCCATACCACCCATTTCTTTTCATCCGGGGCAAACGAAGCCCAGCGGGACAAAGGAAGTTTGCTGTACGGATCCGCCCCGGGATGTCCGGCCTTAACCATGTGGGGTAAATAAACCAGCACAAACAGGATGGTACCTGCCAGAAGCAACGAACCGAACCAGCCCAGATCGCGCATGGCATCCGAAGGTATAAATACCAGACTCAGGAAGGCGCCTGCAGTGGTAATATTCCCGATTAACAGGGGAGGAATGATTTCCTTCAGCGCTTGCCGGATATGGGGTTGATGTCGGATGTGATCAACCAGATGAAGCGGATAATTAATCGCAATCCCGATAAATATCGAACCAATCCCTATGGCAATAACCGAAATGCTGTCTTTGAAAAGGGTCAACCACGCCAGGGCAAACAGCCATCCGAAGGAGACAGAAAGGAAAATAAGCCCTATATTGCGCAGATTGCGGAAGAAATAAATCAATAGCGCAAGAATGAGCACCACGGAAAGGGAGATGGCCAGCAAGCTGTCTTTTTTTATCTGATTCGCATTCGTTACCGCAATGGCAGGCGCTCCGAAACAGCGAATGTGCATGTCCGGAGAAAGCGCTGCGGTTCGTTCAATAGCCCGGTCTATCATCTGTAAAAGGGCGGCGTTTTGAGCTGTTTCGCTCACTCCGTAAGGCGATGTAATCAGCACCCGTCCTTTCGTGCGGCCATTCGTGTGAGAGAAAAGGTATCCTCCGTTTATTTCTTCCTGACTACCGGCCTGAAAATCCTTTAGCTTTTCCAGTACCGGAGTAAAGAGGTGCAGGGGATCGGCCGGTATCTGTGCCTGCATCAGCCCGCCCGAAGGAAGCATCAGCAAACGTTTGTTTTCTTCCAGCAGGGAGGCTACAGCTGTTTCGGAAGCCGTTATACTGTCTAACCGGGCGTAATCGGCTTCCGTCAGGAAATAAGGAATGTTCTGCCGGATAAAGCCGGCGACTTCAAACATCCGGCTCTCATCTATCTGCGAGATGATTTCGGGAATCATACACAGGCTGTCCTCCTCCTGCAAGAAAAGCGTAAACCGGTCTATTGCTTCCATGATACGTTCCTCATCGTTCCCGGCCGTTGTGTCCTTCACCGAAAAATTAACGATTAAGCGACTCGAACGGCTGATGTGCCGGTACAGGCGGTTTATGTGCGCATTTGCTTCCTTGTCCGGAAGAAACTCCCCAATGTCTTCTTTATACTTCAGGTGCGATACGGACAGGAAACCGGCTGCTATCAACAGAAACAGCGAACCTGCCAGCCATCTCCTGCGGGATAAGAAATAAGTATATATGCTGATAAAAAACCGGATCATCTGTTTTTCGTTATTGAACGGATGAAACGGGAAGGATATCCATAGAGAATAGCCAGCGGGACAAGCACCGTATTCAGTAAACTGATGCGGAAGAAATCCATGCCCGGCCTGAAATGCGTCACCCGCTTGCCCGCCGGAGGATAACAGACCTGTATGCCTATGGGAATTTGCCGGATATTCCTCCAGGCAGAACGAACAAGCAATTCCAGTTCGGCTTCGTACTTCGAGGTAAAAGCGCGCATCCCTTTCATTTTTCCAAGCGGATACAGGCGAAACCCGGTCTGCGTATCGGGCAGGCGCAGGCCGGTTTGTACCATGAACCAGAAATTGGAGAACACATTGGCAAAGGTATTCCCCGACGGCATATTCGTTTGCCGCAGTTCCCGGCTTCCTATAATCATCGAATCGGGATATTTCCCGATCGCCTCTACAAAGCGGGGCAGGTCGGACGCCAGATGCTGGCCGTCGGAATCCATCGTGATGGCGTAGGTATATCCCAATGCCTCCGCCTGATCAAAACCCCGGCCGAGCGCATACCCTTTCCCTCTATTCCGCGGATAGGAAACAAGACTTATACGCGATCGACAGGATTCCAGCAGTTTGGAAGTACGGTCGGTTGAACCGTCGTTCACCACGATGACCGACGAGGTATACCGCAACACCTCATCCAATACACCCGGCAGGTATTGCGCATTATTGTATGTAGGAATGACAACGCAAATACTCAGTTGCCGCATTTCGGCTTCCAAAAGCGGAGCGGGGGGTATACGCTGCAGATACAAACTCAGTTTGCAGAACAGGAGCGTCTCCGAACAGACCCGCGCCGACACCCGATACCCTTCTTCCACAGGGGATACTTCCGTGAAGACTACCTGCACGGTATCGTGTTCTTCCGGATTGATAACCGACAGGAACTTTACATTCAATACTTTCCTAAGCCGTAGCTTTTCGCCTGTCCGGCGCTCCGCCAGTTCCTTGCAAAACTCGATGATGCACGCGCCCGGCGTGACGGGATTGCCCGGAAAGTGTGCCTGATAGACCGGATGCCCTTTGTCAAGGGAAAGGGTATATGCCGAATCGTCGTCGGTACACTGCGTTACTTTGTAAAAATCATGGATCATAGCGGAAACGTTTGCAGGGTATCTGTCATAGGTTGAAAGATGTATTCAATATGCCGCCGTTCATTTTTTATACGGAACGCGCCGCCGGATTGAAGGCTTACACTTTTCCCCTTCACCGCATCGCCCTGCTGTGCCGCCCGGAAGAGGAAAGAGAAATCGCTTTCAATGGTTTTGCGGATATACCATTTGTTGAATGAAGGCAGGATGTTCAGCAGCCGGCATTTCCGATCTTTTACAATGAAATCGAAAGCCTTTATACCAAACTCATTGATCACGCTGCCGCGCCATTCGCCTTCCGGATGCCGTACCGCCAGGATGCCGGTCATATCCACCCGGTCGGCCCGGATATGCAGCCGGAACCTGCCGGTCTGTTCCAGGCTGGACAGGATGCCGGTCAGCGGCTCGCGGCGGACAGGAGCGCACGAGAGGAAAAGCACAAGCCACAGGTTAATGAATATGAAACGTGTCATCTTCAATTTTCTCATTGATTCGTTTGCCCGACAGTCGGATGACGGTGGTATCCCCGCTACGTTCGTTCATCTCTACCTGGCCGACGGTATAATCCTCCGGGTGGAAGGAGAGCTTGATGCTGGTGAACATCTGCTTCATATCCTTTTGCTTCGGGAAGAGATGAGCATTCCACAGCCCTTCCTTTTCTTGTTTGTAGTAACGGACGTCGAAACTCTTCAGGTCGGTCATCCCGTTGATTCCGTTCATCATTATTCGAACGATTTCCTGAAAGAACCTGCTCGATTTCACGTCGATTACATTCCGGCTGTTTCCGGCCTGCATCAGGATGGTTTTATTATTCAGCACAAAGGTGTACCGGTAGGGCGAGAGGTATTCCCATCGCAGGCAATGATCATTCCGGTAATACATCCGGCCTTTTGAAATCATTTCCTCGTTCAGGATAGACAGTGTTTTTACTTGCTCAAAGTCGCACGTCAAAGAGGTCATCTTTCGGGAAGCTTTCTCTATTTGCGCTACGATTTCCCGCTGTTCTTCCGGGCTTGCCGGCCGGAGGTCCTGTGCATGGACATTCATGGGGATTACACAGAGCAGGCAGCAGGCAGCCCGCAGGATGAGTTGTTGTCTGTTTCTCATCTTTACCGGGCAATAAGGGTTACACCTATCATGATGAAGCAAACGCCTGCCCAGCGAATGAGCGGCACTGTCTCATGAAAAATATAAATGGCCGCCAGCATACCGAAAATATAGCTGATGCTAATCATCGGATAGGCCACAGAAAAATCGAAATGCTTCAGGATATACAGCCACAGCAACGTGGCTATGACCATACAGAGACCCGAAGCAAGCAGGTACCAATTGGTCAGCAGATTCCGGAAGAACAGCCGGGAAAACTGAAAGGTATCCAGGCGATTCATCGCAAATTTAAGGAAGACTTGTCCTCCCGACAGGAACAGACACTGGACAGTAGACAGCAGGATTATTTTCCACATGATGATAAAAGTATAAGGGAGTGATTTTGATTCTCGAACTGATTATACAGCAGGATACGCCCGATACCTCTTTGTTCCGTATACGGGGCATTTATCAGGAGGTGTGCGGGGATACGCTGCCGATCCAGACAGACGGCGGCAGCATACAGCCCCAGTCCGGGAGCCGTATAGGACTCGCCGAACAGGTGTTTGTAGCGGAGCAGGTGCTTACCGGGGAATAAAACCGGGCAGATCTCCGCATAGATTCGGTCGTTCGGAAGCTGTCCGTTCGTACCAATCATCACTGCGTCTATTTCGTCTAAAGACACTGATGCCTGTTGCAGGAAGCGCCCGAAGGTTTGCCGCAGCGCTTCCCGGTCTGTACCGTACCGCATTTCTATTCCCAGCAACCGGCACAGCGGACGGCCTTTGGGTTCGGTGGCCAGCATCAGGGATATGGCCGTTTCGCTGCTAAAACCGTTCCCGGAATGGCCTAAGTATCCAATCCGTTTCAGCAGTTTGAAATAGTTCGGGGTCATCTCGTCGTGTGCACCAACCAGGGCTGTCCGTATAGACCCGTTTTCCAACTGCATGAACGCATCCAGCAGGGCACATTCGAAAGAGGTACCTTTGTGCGAATACGTAGAATTATACCCGCAGCAATGTGCGTCGATTGCTATCAGCGAGCTGATGGTATTATGGGTCGATTGCATGAAGCAGGTGGGCTTCAGCAGCGATTCTCCTTCGCGCGTCAGGGCGTCCAGGAAACACTCGGTGTTCTCGATACAGCCCAGCCCGGTAGCGGTGATAATGGCGTCCGGCTGGGAAATACCGGAGGCCTGCATCACCTGCCGCGATGTAAGCATAGCGCGTTTCAGTATCTTCCCCAGACGGCGCGCCGTGTTCGGTGCAAAATAACGGGTGTAGTCCGGGTCTGCGGCACGCACATAGGATTCGGTATAAGATACCGGATTATCCATCCATTCTTCGCACAGGGGAGACTGGGCGGAGATATGTTTCGCTGCCAGAATATATACATCTTTCATACGGTATCTGTTTTCGAGAAGATGAGCGACGTATCATTGCCTCCGAAACCGAACGAATTGGAGAGGATATGCTGCAAAGGAAGCGCCGGTTTTTCTACGGTAGCCGGCACAAAGGCCAGTTCTTTCATGGGCGACGAAAAATTCAGATTGACCGGGATAAAGTTATGCTGTAAGGCCAGCATGGAGATGACGGCTTCCACTCCTCCGGCCGCGCTGGTAGTATGCCCGGTAAAAGACTTGGTAGACGAAACGGGCGGTATATGCTGCCGGAAGACACGCCGGATGGCAATGCCTTCGCTCAGGTCGTTGTTTTCCGTACCTGTGCCGTGTGCGTTGATATAACCGATATCACCGGGTGAAAGACCTGCCGAATCGAGCGCTTTCACCATGGACAGAAAGGCTCCTTCTCCCTCCGGCGAAGATGCCGTTTGATGGAACGCATCGCAAGCATTGCCGTATCCGGACAGGCGGCATAGCGGTTTCACGTTTCGTGCACGAACGGAGTTTTCAGACTCCAGCACCACGTATGCCGCACCTTCACCCAAGTTCAGCCCGGCGCGGTTTGCATCGAACGGTTTGCAGGGTTCCGGGTCCAGAATCATCAGGGATTTGAATCCGTTCAGATGGAACTTTGTGATGCACTCGCTTCCCCCTGCCACAGCGATGTCCGCTCTTCCGCTGCGGATCAGCATGGCGCCCAGCATAATCGCGTTGGCGGCAGAAGAGCAGGCGGTAGAAACGGTATCTACCATCGAAAAAACGCCGGTATGATTCGCAATCATTTCCGTACAGGCTCCGCAATCATGCGTGGCGATGTAAGCATTCCGGGTATCGTTTTCCAGGAAATCCAGGTAATACTGTTCGCTCATATCCATCCCGCCTACCGTAGTGCCGGAAATCAGCGCGATGCGCAATCCGTTTTTTCCCAAAAGACCTGCCTGTTCCAGCGCTTCGCGCACGGCAATCATTCCCATCAGGGAAGTTCTTGTGGTAATTTCTGTTTCAGGCAGTCCAAGCATCCGCATCATGTCCCGGTTTGTGCGTTTTACCTCGCCTGCGGGAAGTCCTCTATGTGCTGTTTTCAGATAAAAAAGGGGGGCAATGCCGCTACGCTGTTCGCGCAACGCAGCAAAGGTCTCCTCCTTATGGACGCCCAGCGCAGAGATGATACCGGCTCCTGTTACAAAAATTCTTTCCGTCATCTCTTATTTTGTTCTGTTCGACTGAATATAGTCGGCCATTACGCGAATAGAGCGGAACAGCTCGCGTCCCTGCGAAGGGTCTTTCAGCTTGATGCCGTAGTTTTTTTCCATAAGGACAATCAGTTCAAGGGCGTCAATGGAGTCCAGTCCCAATCCTTCTCCGAAAAGGGGGGCATCGTCTGTTATATCCTCCGGAGTTACTTCTTCCAGATTTAATACCTCAATAATTTCTTTTTTTAATTTTAGAATCAACTCATCCATGGTACATGTATTTATGTTTTACAGTCGTTAAAAATTCAACAGAGAACAGAGGATCGGATTCCGAAGCCGGAAGAGTTTCTATCTGCATCATGAAAGCTTCGCATCTCTCTCCTCCGTATTCCGTCCATCCGGCCAGCGCCGAACGGATATGCGCGTCGGCAAAGGTATTCTTCACCGTTCCGTACAGTTGCTGTACATTAAATTCTTTGCAAATATAGAAGGAAGTTTCCCCGTACAATTTGTTTCGGATGGCTATTTCAGCCGTAACGATATTGGGGAGTGTATAGACAAAGAGCGAGGGACTTGGGAAATAATCCCCGTCCCGGCCGATGCTTGCCTGATATAAGGTATCGGTATCCAGCGAAGCGCTCCGGTTGAAACAAATCACGGCGCAGTCTTCACGGGGAACAAAGCGCACTTCTTCCTCCCGAAAAAGCAGTTCGGAGGCCAGGAATCCGAGCTTTGACAGATGATCCATCTTGAAAAACTTCGGGTAATCCGTCTGAAGCGCCCGGTATAGGGACGTCAGAAATCGGCCGTCTCCGGCTGGAACAGGAATTTCCTTTCCGTCAACCGAGGCTGTTCTGCCGGTAATGCAAGCCGTTCTTCTTACATACAATGGCATTATCATCCCTTTCTTTTTATTTTTTTTCTGAACAGTAAAGCCGCATTGCATCCTCCGAAGCCGGAAAGCGTCTTCAGGCAATCGGATTTCTCCGTGCGGAGAATCCGGTCGGCCACAGGCAGGGGATACTCGGGATCTCCCTTTTCGAATCCGCAGGTGGGGAGCACTATCCCGTCTGCCAGGGCGCGGACAGAGAGGATACTCTCCAAAACGCCTGCCGCCCCGAATGTATGGCCGAAGTATCCTTTCAGACTGTTTACCGGCACACGGTGCAGTCCGGCTCGTGTCAGGGCTGCGGCCTCCATGCGGTCGTTGTAGGCCGTAGCGGTACCGTGGGCACACACAAAGGCAAGGTCGTCGGGCGAGAGGTCTTCCAATGAAGCCCGTATGGCGCGAAAGCAGCCTTCGCCGGTTCGCGAAGGGCCTGATATATGATTGGCGTCGTTGCGAATCGCTCCCCGTACCAGTTCCACGGTGCAGGGAGTATCTTCCCTGTCTGTTCTCCGGTAGATGATGGTAGAGGCCGATTCTCCCGGATTCAGTCCGTTCCGGGCGGCATCGAACGGACGGCAGGGAGCAGGCGACAGGGCTTTGAGCGACTGGAAACCGGAAATAATGAACCTCGACAGCATATCTGCACCCGTCACCACCGCATATTCGTAGCGGCTGGAGGCCAGTTCCCGCATGGCAACTACTTGGGCGCAAGCGCCCGAAATACAGGCGCCGGACACCACCAGCGGTTCGTTGGTGTTATGAAAGTATCCGGCAATCAGGCGGGCTGTATGCCATAAGTAGAGGCGGGGATCGCCGGATCCTTCCGCTCCCTCATCCAGCAGATGCACATTGCCTTTAGTAGAGGAAAAAATAAACAGTACATCCGGAGCGGAAAGGTCGATCCGGGCTTCCTCCGCCGCATAAACCACCGACAGAATCGCAGCCCGCTCAAGCGGCGTATAGTCGGACGGGTTTCCGCCGGCAGCGGCAAAGCAGTCGTCCAGACGGGTACGGTCTATATACGAAGCATAGAACGGTTCGGGTATCCCCGGACGGGCATCATACAAGCGGATACCGGAGCGTCCGGAACAGACAGCCCCGTAATTTTCCGCAGTACCGAATCCCAGGGACGAAATAATATGGTCACCTGCCCAAACCATCACATCAACCCCATTTTTTGTTTCCAGGCTTCATAAAACGGAGGATTCCCCCACACTAACTGATAGGCTTTGTCCAGAAAGACCTGAACAGACGAACCTGTGGCAAGCAGAGACCGATCGCGCAGATCGATGATCCGGTAGTCAAACAGGATCTTCGCGGCTTCCGTATGACGGTAAACCGTCTCCACCTGCGCCTTTGTACCGTACACCAGCGGTTTCCTGTAGCTGAACCGTAAATCGACCAGGGGCGCATAGTATCCGTGGGAGAATATATCCAGATAGCCCAACTCGTATTTTGCGCCGAAGGCTTCGCGCCCGTCTTCAAAGTAGAGCGCATACGATCCGTGCCATACAAAATTCATCGAGTCCACCTCGCTGAAGCGGACGTTTATTTCTTTCGAAGCTTCCAGTCGGATCCTGTCTGTTTTCATTCTTCGCGTGCTATATCGGTAATGGATATCTTCATTTCGCCAGAGGCTATCAGTTCCCCACCAACGGTCACGGTGGCCTCCGCAAGCGTCATCCGGAATACTTCTTCCCTGACGATAATCTGTGTGGTGACAACCTCGCCGACCCGGGGCAGGCGAAAGATGTCCATATTGCGGATCGCCCCGATGAATCCCAGTTTCACCGTGCCGCCGCATACATATTTGTTGATGTATCCCATACGGGCTGCACACGTCTGGGCCATATTCTCTATCAAACCGGATTCGCTCAGACAGCCATCCTCGCAAAAGATCGTGTCCTCCCGTATCTCAAAAGACGTCTGTACGCGCTCCGCATCAAAATCAAGGAGGCGATCGATCAGGACAAAGGGGCGGCGCTGAGGCAAAAGGTCTGTAATGTCTATCCCGGAAAACGTCATCTTAAATTTTCTTTTTACAGACAAGGATGGAATGACCTTTCCCCAGTCCGTCGTATATTTTTTCTATCCTCAGTCCGGCGGCTTCCGCGCAACGTATCATATCGTCCGAATGATACATCTTGCTGTTGCCGTTGGCCAACGCCGTAAAATAGAGGCTGATTTGCGTCAGGCAGTAAGCAGCCGTTTCAAACCGCTGCCTGTCCCAGAAGGTTTCCATGATAAAAAGCAGGGTGTCCCCGTTCATCGTAGCGGCAGCCCGCGAAAGGATACCGGTTACTTCCTCTTCCGAAAAACAGTCCAGAAACTGGCTCATCCAAATGGCATCGAAACCGGCAGGAAACGCGGCGTCCCTGTCCAGCAGATTCATGCCGTGCTCCAGCACACGTTCGGCGCCGCAGGCGCCGAACGTGTGCTGCCTCATCAGGGCAAGCTGCGGCGGCAAATCCAGGACAGTGACCTTTACTTCCGGGTCGTGTGCCACGCAACGCAGGGCCCACCGCCCGGTATTTCCCCCTACATCCAGCAGGGTGCGGGGACGGTAGCCGAACACAACCGGCAAGGCTTCGTCGAAGGAACTGTCGGAATAAAAATGGTCGAAGGCAAACCAGCTATGCTGCACCTCTCCGGGCAAACCGGACAAGCCTTCGTATATCGTGCGCCAGGGGCCGAACACCTTCAGTCCCTCCGGCCGGCCGTTCAGCAAAGATTCCTCCAGCGAAAACCAGCCGGCGTAATTCACATCGTGGATAAAGTCCATATTCACCCTCACCAGCGGATCGTTGAGCAGGAACCAGCCGGTTTTCGACGCTTCAAAACGGCCCTCCCTGTACAATACGGTGCCTGCCGTAAGCGAAGATTCCAGCAATACCTGTACGGCATAGCGCGAGAGCGGCGTCTTTTCGCATATCTCTTCCGGGCTCAGCCCCTTTTCCGAATCCAGCAGCATTTGCAGGATGCCGAATTTTATCATCAGCCGGGATACCTGAAAAACAATCGGCCCGAACGATATCTCGTGCGCCAGACGCTGTGCCTCCAGCGCCGTCTTTTCTTCTGTGGAATATTTTTTCTCCAAAGCAGGGAACAGTTTCATGGACTCCTATCTATTTATCTTTCCAAAATTCATAATAATTGAACCATTGTTCGGGATATCGGCGTACCACCGCCTCCAGTTCGCCCGCGAACGAACGGACGGATGCAGCGATCCGTTCCTGTCTGGTGCATCCCGCCTCCGGCGCTTTCGTCTGTACCGGCTTTACGTATACAGTATATTTCCTGCCCGATTCTTTCATCACAAAGAGGGCGAGGATTTCCACACCCAGGGTATCGGCCAGTGAGAAGGCGCCTGCCGGGAAGTCGGCTTCCCCGTTCAGGAAACGGCAGGTCACGCATTTGGACGAACCCAGATTCCTGTCGCAGGGCATACTCACCACGTCGCCACGCTGCAAGGCGGCATGAACCGTAAACAGATGAGACATATCGTCCAGGACGGGCACCAGATCGATATGGTTGTTCTTTAATACTTTCGTCCGGTTTTTGCGGACAGTTTCCGTTTCGCCTGCATACACCAGGGCGTGTATCTTTTTCTTTTCCTGATGAAGCAGATACCCACCAATCTCAAAATTCCCCGTATGCGAACCAGCGATAAGAAAACCCTTTTCTCTGCGGATAAGGCGGTCGAAATATTCACCGCCGATCACTTCGAGTTCAAAGGGGCTTTTCCCCCTTGCAAAGATCACGAAGCGGTCTAAAATAATCTGTCCGAACCGGTAATGATTTTTACAGGTACCGATAAACGACTGCCGGGGAGTAGCCCCCAGCCGTTTCCGGAAAAACCGGTAGATAGCCCTGCAGTTTTTATGAGAGAATATCAGGTAGAAAGGCACCACTGCCGCCAGGATAAAGTAGCCGGCCCGAAGATGCAGACACTTAAAAAAGACAATCAGCCCCTGCTGACCCAGCGTACTGCCACCGGTTCTACCTTTCCACTTGCGGGCTTCCGTCATCGTTATGTATTATTTATCGCCGACTTTAGACTCAATGTAATCGCAAAACTGCTTCAGCGTCCGGACACCTTCCATCTCTTCCGGCTTGATTTTGAAACCGAAATGGCGTTCCACGATGACAACAATATCTACGAAATCGAGGCTGTCGATTCCCAAATCATCCTTCAATTGCGCCTCCGGCACAATCACATCTTCTTCAACCTCTATTTCTTCGATTAAAAAATTTTTCACAATCTTATCAATTTCCTCTCTCCTCATGGCTGTATCGGGTTATGTATTTATATGGGTCGACAAAAGTAAATAAAGATGATTAATTTTACAAATATAAAAAAGAAACGGGCAGGGCTGACGCATCTTAATTTGAGTTGGGAACAGTAGAAAAAGTTTTATCTTTCCTCCCCAAAAAGCCTTATGAAAAGTCCTGTGAGTTATTTTTCGAATTTAAGAGACCCCCGTGTTGAACGCACGCGCGAGCATGATTTGGAAGATATTTTGTTTATCGCCATCGCTTCAGTCCTCTGCGGAGCAGAGAGTTGGTATGATATGGAAGAGTTTGGCAAGGCCAAAGAGGAATGGTTGAAAACATTTCTGCGTCTGCCTGGCGGTATCCCTTCCCATGATACGTTTAACCGGGTTTTCTCTGCTTTGGAACCTGGAGAACTGGAAAAAAGTTTCATAGCCTGGACACAGGCCGTTGCCGGTTTGGCTGAGGGAGAAGTAGTGGCCATAGACGGCAAGAGCATGCGCGGGACAAGAGAGCGGGGCAACAAAAGCATCGTGCATATGGTCAGCGCCTGGGCGCAAGAGAACTGTCTGACTTTGGGGCAGATAAAAGTGGATGAAAAGTCCAATGAAATCACCGCTATTCCCCGCCTGCTGGATTTACTCGTGCTTAAAGGTTGCATTGTGACCATAGACGCGATGGGTTGCCAGAAGGATATTGCTGCTAAAATCGTAGACAAAGAAGCGGATTATATCCTGGCATTGAAAGGGAATCAGGGTAATTTGCTGGAACAGGTTGAGGATTCGTTCCGTTTCCTTGATCCTGTTTTGTCGGATGAACAGACGGATTCAGGGCATGGCCGGGTGGAAACGCGCCGCTGTCAGGTTATAAATGACCTGTCACTGATCGAACAGTCCGCCCGGTGGAAAGGCTTGCAATGTCTTGTGAAAGTGGAATCGGTACGTTATTTCAAATGCAGCGGAAAAGAAGAAACAGACACCCGCCTGTACATCACCTCTCTTAAACCGGATGCAAAATTGATCAACAGCGCTGTTCGTTTTCACTGGTCGATAGAAAACTCCCTGCACTGGGTGCTTGACGTGGCTTTTAATGAAGATAACAGCCGGAAAAGAAGTGGATTTGCCGCTCAAAATTATTCTATTCTCAACCGCATCGCTTTGAACCTGCTTAAAAATGAGAAAACAACGAAAGTCGGAGTTCGCGGGAAACGATTAAAAGCCGGATGGGATAACCAATACCTTATTAAACTTCTAAAAAATTAGATGCGTCAGCCCTGAAGAAACGGGAGCACACAACAACACTTTCGGGCGAAATATAAAACAATCTCCCGAAGTCCCCCTTCGCCCCCCTCTTGCATCCCAAAGCCCCGCCGGACGTCTCCGGTTAACCACCCTCCGAACAACTGTCCCTGCCCCGCCGATCTGGTCTACACGTTCCCGTTCCAATTGACCGCCCTTGCATCCGGAAACCCCGCCGGGCGTTGGGAGGTAAAAACCTTCCGCCGGCGTAGACCCGCAGAGACAGGGCAAACGCATCTTAAATTTAACATTTGGTATTGTTTCCACAAATTCTTTATCTTTACTTTGCCAAAAAACGTATGCAATCCCCTATAAAATATTTTACAGAGTTGACAGATCCCCGTATAGATCGGAGTAAGGAACATTCAAAACATCCGCCATACCGCTCCTTCTTGCATCCCGTCGGGATGCAGAGGGAGGTGGAGAGAGGATACGACATTTCTACCGAGAGACGCATCCTGTCCCCCGGATGAATCCGGGGGTTATATACAGGCAACGCTTACAGCGTTGAGAGGGGGCGTGAGGTACTGTCCCGCTGTCGTCCGGAAGAAAACCCCACGTGCGGGAATGCATTTCAATTGTCGTTCGTAATAATTATAAGATGCGTTTGCCATGCACATTAATCTTTGCTTTTTAACGGACTGAAGTTTTTTTACTACCTTTGCAAAAATCAATTTCAAATTGACAACACCATGTTCATTTAAAGGAAAGAAGATAGTATGATGTTTACCATAGAGTTTTTACTTTTATTTTTGTCGATCCTTTTTTTGCTTAGTCTGTTGGCGACGAAAGCCGGTTCGCGTTTCGGAATGCCTGTTTTATTGCTGTTCTTAGGGATTGGAATGTTGTTCGGAACGGACGGACTGGGATTTGAGTTTCAGAATTACAACGTCGCACAGGCAATTGGTACGGTAGCCTTGTGCATCATTTTGTTTTCCGGCGGGCTGGATACGAAATACCAAGACATAAGGCCGGTCTCCGGTCAGGGCGCTATACTTGCCACGCTGGGAGTATTGTTGATGGCTTTTTTCACCGGGATTTTCATTTATTTTCTTACACAATACTGTTTTTCGTCATTCCGGTTGTCGTTGTTGGAATCATTGCTGTTGGCCTCGATCATGTCGTCTACCGATTCGGCGTCGGTATTTTCCATCTTGCGTGGAAAAGGCGTTCGGCTAAAGAAGAAATTACGTCCCTTGTTAGAGCTGGAAAGCGGGAGTAACGACCCGATGGCGTACATGCTGACGATTATTTTGATTCAATTGATCAGCAGTTCCGGAACAGGAAATACCGAATACGGTAAAGCCGTCCTGGACTTTTTCATGCAATTCATCATAGGCGGCCTGGCCGGATATTGTTTGGGGAAGGCCGGTATATGGCTCATCAATAAAATCAACTTATCCAATGATTCGCTTTATCCGATATTGATTTTCACGTTGGGGATATTTATCTTTTCGATCACCTATTTTTTAAAAGGGAACGGTTATCTGGCCGTTTACATCGGCGGATTAATCATCGGGAATGCAAAAATTGTACACAAACGTTCTTCGATGCGCTTCTTTGACGGTTTGGCCTGGATTAGCCAGATGATTATGTTTCTTGCGCTGGGACTGCTGATCAATCCGAAAGAACTGGGGCCGGTGGCATGGGTGAGCGTTATTGTGGGGACATTTATGATTGTCGGTTCGCGGCCTTTGTCGGTTTTTATTTCCTTATTGCCGTTTCGTCGGATGGCAATTAAAGAAAAACTTTTTGTTTCGTGGGTAGGTTTGCGTGGCGCCGTACCGGTTATTTTTGCCATACTCCCTTTAGCGGCAGGTTTGGACAATGCGCATTTGATGTTTAATATTGTGTTTTTCATCACCCTGCTTTCCCTTTTGGTTCAGGGAACTACCTTAACAGGGGTTGCCGGTAAACTGGATTTGCTTCAGAGAGGAGAAGATAAAAGTACTTTTCAGGACTTCGATGTAGAATTTTCGGAAGACATTAAATCTACAATGACTGAAATTGCATTAAATAAAACCATCCTGGCTCAAGGAAGCCGCCTGATGGACATCCCTCTCCCTGACCAGACACTGGTGGTCATGGTGAAACGCGGCGCCCAGTACTTTATCCCCAAAGGGAATACAGAACTGCATCCGAGCGATAAATTGCTGGTGATAACTAATGATGAAAACGCCTTAATCGAAACCTACATCAATCTGGGAATAAAAAACTATCGCTTGAAAAGGAACTGAATGAATCGCCGAACATCGTCCGAACGATTATTTTCTGGATTAGCCGGTTGGTTTTGATCCGTGTTTTATCACAACGAACAGCGTTCCGATTTTTTCGCAATGAAAAAATTCTGCCGTAACAAAAATAAATCAATATCGGATGATCGCGAAAATCATGCAATAAACCACTTGTAATGCGGTTTTATCCACAAATTCCGAAGGTAGCAAAGAACCTGAGATTTTTTTTTGAAGAAAAAATATCAAAGAATATTTTGCAGGTAAAAAAATAGTCTCTAAATTTGTGCCCGTTTCGCCATAAATCGGGAGGAAACGGTTTTAGCGCCTCTTTCAAGAGACGCAAAAAAGTAACAAGCGAAGCATTGAAATACGACGGGAGGTAAACATAAAGATTACCGGCAGTAACAGTCGTTCAATTCTTCAGTAAAAAAGGGCAGATACCAGAGTGGCCAAATGGAGCTGACTGTAACTCAGCTGACTTACGTCTTCGGTGGTTCGAATCCATCTCTGCCCACAGGAAAGTAAAGGAATGGAGAATGAGAAATATGTATGATTTGTGGATCATTGTTCATTCATTAAGCGGAAGTAGCTCAGTCGATAGAGCATTAGCCTTCCAAGCTGAGGGTCGCGGGTTTGAGTCCCGTCTTCCGCTCTTACTTGCCAATGTAGCTCAGGGGTAGAGCGCTTCCTTGGTAAGGAAGAGGTCACGGGTTCAATTCCCGTCATCGGCTCAATAGAGTTAAAGGAGTTTTTTTTTACTCTTGAGTTATGAGTTAATTAAAGGCAATCATTCATCAATAAAGTTCATTAAATTATGGCAAAAGAACATTTTAACCGATCGAAACCACACGTTAACATCGGAACAATCGGTCATGTTGACCACGGTAAAACAACATTAACCGCTGCTATTACTACGGTATTGGCAAAAAAAGGTCTTTCGGAAGTCAAGTCGTTTGATCAAATCGACAACGCTCCCGAAGAAAAAGAAAGAGGTATAACGATTAACACGGCGCACGTTGAGTACGAAACGGAAAAACGTCATTATGCGCATGTGGACTGTCCGGGACACGCCGACTATGTGAAAAACATGGTAACAGGTGCCGCCCAAATGGATGGCGCAATCATTGTAGTGGCCGCAACCGACGGTCCGATGCCTCAAACCAGCGAACATATCCTGTTAGCCCGTCAGGTAAACGTACCGAGACTGGTTGTTTTCATGAACAAATGTGATATGGTCGATGACCCGGAAATGCTGGAACTCGTCGAAATGGAAATGAGAGAACTGCTCTCTTTCTATGAATTTGACGGCGACAATACGCCTGTCATCCAAGGTTCTGCATTAGGCGGATTGAATGGAGACCCGAAATGGGAAGAAAAAATCATGGATCTGATGGACGCCGTAGATACATGGATTCCGCTTCCTCCGCGCGACGTTGACAAACCGTTCCTGATGCCGGTCGAAGACGTATTCTCGATCACCGGTCGCGGTACCGTTGCTACCGGCCGTATCGAAACCGGTATCATCAAAACAGGTGAAGAAGTACAAATCATCGGTTTAGGTGCAGAAGGCAAGAAATCGGTTGTTACGGGAGTAGAAATGTTCCGTAAAATACTCGACGAAGGTCAGGCCGGCGACAACGTAGGCTTGTTGCTCCGCGGTATCGACAAAGAAGAAGTAAAACGCGGTATGGTTATTACCCACCCGAATAAAGTGAAACCTCACACCAAAGTAAAGGCAGAGGTGTACATCTTGAAAAAAGAAGAAGGTGGCCGTCATACACCGTTCCATAACAAATATCGCCCTCAATTTTATATCCGCACGTTGGATGTAACGGGAGAAATTACGCTTCCGGAAGGAACAGAAATGGTCATGCCGGGAGATAACGTAACCATCACCGTAGAACTGATCTATCCGGTGGCATGTAGCGAAGGACTTCGTTTTGCTATCCGTGAAGGAGGTCGTACGGTAGGAGCCGGTCAGATTACGGAAATCATTGAGTAAGACAAGGAATTGAGAATTGGGAGTCGCGTTTGGCCATCATACTTTTCCGGCTTTCAATTCTCAGTTTGATACGGGTCTAGCTCAGTTGGTAGAGCATCGGTCTCCAAAACCGAGTGTCGGGAGTTCGAGTCTCTCGACCCGTGCAAAAATCTATTATAGTAGATGAAGAAAATAATTAAATATATTAAAGAATCTTATAACGAACTTGTGCATAAGGTATCTTGGCCAACCCGGACAGAGTTGTCCAACAGTGCGGTAGTAGTTTTAATTGCTTCCATAATACTCTCGCTGTTGATCTTTGTCGTTGATCTTGGTTTTGAGCATGCAATGAAGTTCCTGTATGCAAAGGTCTTTTAATCATAGCTAAAGCTAATAAGAGATGTCTGAAATTGAAAAAAGATTTTATGTTCTCCGTATCATTAACGGGAAAGAAAATAAAGTAAAAGAACATTTCGAAGCTGAGATGAAAGATCCTGAGTTTGGGAATTATGTATCTCAAGTGCTCATTCCTACCGAAAAAGTATATTCGATACGTAACGGGAAAAAAGTAATGAAAGAAAGAGCTTACTTTTCGGGTTACGTTATCGTAGAAGCGATGTTGATAGGAGAGATCGTCCACAGATTGAAAAATATTCCCGGTGTAATCGGCTTTTTAGGCGGATTGGATCATCCAACCCCCCTTCGCCCTTCGGAAGTCAACCGTATCCTCGGAAAGGTAGATGAACTGCAGGGACAAGACGAAGAACTGGAAATTGATTTTTATGTGGGCGAAGCCGTCAAAGTAATCAGCGGGCCTTTCAGCGGATTTAGCGGAACCATAGAAGAAGTGTATTCCGAAAAAAAGAAACTGAAAGTGATGGTGAAGATATTCGGTCGTAAAACCCCCTTGGAATTAGGGTATACGCAAGTTGAAAAAGAATAACCCGTTTGGTTACGCATGCGGAGGACGCTTTTTACGTTATAGTGTTGTATTTTAAACTTTATAAAAATGGCTAAAGAAGTTGCTGGACAAATCAAATTGCAAATAAAAGGAGGAGCAGCAAACCCTTCTCCGCCGGTAGGACCCGCACTGGGTTCTAAAGGCATTAACATCATGGAGTTTTGCAAGCAATTTAATGCCAGAACCCAAGAAAAGGCAGGTAAGATACTACCCGTAGTAATTACTTACTATGCCGACAAGTCGTTCGATTTTGTTGTTAAAACCCCTCCTGTGGCAATCCAACTGTTGGAACTTGCCAAACAGAAGAGCGGTTCTGCAGAACCTAACCGTAAAAAGGTTGCGGAAATTACCTGGGATCAGGTAAAAACAATTGCAGAAGATAAAATGGTCGACCTGAACTGTTTCACGCTGGAATCGGCCATGAAAATGGTCGCAGGCACGGCAAGAAGTATGGGTATAGCTGTAAATGGGACTTTCCCGTCTAATAATCAATAAACTTCAATGGAGATATGAGTAAACTTACAAAAAATCAGAAGTTAGCTTTAAGCAAGATTGAAGCAGGGAAAGTTTATACCTTAAAAGAAGCCTCGGCTTTGGTGAAAGAAATATCGACAACCAAATTCGACTCTTCGGTAGACATTGATGTCCGCTTAGGTGTAGATCCCCGTAAAGCTAACCAAATGGTAAGAGGCGTGGTCTCTTTACCTCATGGAACAGGAAAACAAACCAGGGTTCTTGTATTATGTACCACCGACCAGGAAGCTGCTGCCAAAGAAGCAGGAGCCGATTATGTCGGACTTGATGAATACATCGAAAAAATCAAAGGAGGCTGGACCGATGTTGATGTGATCATAACAATGCCTGCCATTATGGGCAAGATTGGCGCTTTAGGTCGTGTGTTAGGCCCTCGAGGCTTGATGCCGAATCCCAAAAGCGGAACGGTTACCAACGATGTAGCAAGCGCTGTAAAAGAAGTGAAACAAGGGAAAATCGACTTTAAAGTCGACAAAACCGGTATCGTTCACACTTCTATCGGAAAAGTGTCGTTCTCATCAGACCAAATTGCAGATAATGCAAAAGAATTTGTAGACGCACTGATCAAATTAAAACCGACGGCGGCAAAAGGTACATACATTAAGAGCGTTTTTCTTTCAAGTACTATGAGTCCGGGAATTAAAATCGAACCCAAATCAGTTGATGAAAATTAAAACAATTGAACAATGAGAAAGGAAGAAAAAAGCGCTATTATAGAACAAATTGCGGCAACTGTTAAACAATACGGAAATTTCTATCTTACCGACATCGCTACATTAAATGCGGAAAAAACCGGTGAGTTGCGAAAAACGTGTTTCAAACAGGATGTAAAATTGATGGTGGTAAAAAACACCTTGTTGAAATTGGCCCTTGAGAGTATAGAAGGGAATTTCTCCGAATTATACGGATCATTGAAAGGTAATACCGCTTTGATGCTGTGTCTTTCGGCCAACACACCCGCTAAATTGATCAAAGAGTTTTCCAGAGGGATAGATGTTCCCAAGTTGAAAGCAGCTTATGTTCAGGAAAGCGTTTATGTTGGAGCGGAAAATCTGGATGCTCTCATCTCTATCAAGAGTAAGAATGAACTTATTGGCGAAGTTATCGGATTGTTACAATCACCCGCCAAGCAAGTTATTTCTGCTCTTCAATCCGGAGGTCAGACCCTTACGGGCGTATTAAAAACGCTTTCGGAGAGATAATCATTAAAGTGGAAAAAAAAGAGTAAACAGTATTTGCTCTTGGTTTTCAACTTTTTATTCTGAACAAACAAAGTAAAATAATAATTATTTAAATCATAAATGAAATGGCAGATTTAAAAGCTTTTGCTGAACAATTAGTTAACTTGACCGTAAAGGAAGTAAACGAACTTGCTGAGATTTTGAAAAATGAGTATGGTATTGAACCTGCAGCCGCAGCCGTTGCAGTTGCTGCTCCCGCAGCCGCAGGCGCCGGCGCTCCCGTTGAGGAAGAAAAAACATCTTTCAACGTAGTGCTGAAAGCCGCAGGTGCAAACAAATTAGCGATCGTTAAGTTAGTAAAAGAACTGACAGGCCTTGGCTTGAAAGAAGCTAAAGACTTAGTTGACGGCGCTCCGAACAACCTGAAAGAAGGTATTGCGAAAGATGAAGCCGAAGCGTTGAAAAAACAACTGGAAGAGGCTGGAGCTGAAGTTGAACTTAAATAAAAAATCCTGCTTTAGCAGGGCATCGGTTAGGAACCTTCCCGAAAGAAGGTTCTTAACCTTTTTGCGTCTATTGTCACATAAATGCATAATCGCAAAACAAATCAATTAAAATAACAAGTTCAAAACCACACAATTAGATGTCTTCAACAACAAATCAAAGAATAAGTTTTGCTTCGATCAAAAATCCATTAATTTATCCGGATTTTCTCGAAGTCCAATTGAAATCATTCCAAGACTTTCTTCAGTTAGATACACTTCCTGAAAAAAGAAAAAACGAAGGACTGTATAAAGTTTTTGCGGAAAACTTCCCCATAGCGGATACACGCAATAATTTTGTACTGGAATTTCTGGATTATTACATCGATCCGCCCCGGTATTCTATTTTGGAATGTATAGAAAGAGGCCTGACATACAGCGTCCCTCTGAAAGCCAAACTTAAATTGTATTGTACGGATCCCGACCATGAAGATTTCGATACGGTAGTTCAGGACGTGTACTTAGGCCCCATCCCTTACATGACGGAGAAAGGCACTTTTGTGATCAATGGCGCCGAACGGGTAGTCGTATCTCAATTGCATCGCTCTCCGGGCGTGTTTTTCGGACAAAGTATCCATACCAACGGGTCAAAGCTCTATTCTGCAAGAATCATCCCTTTCAGAGGATCGTGGATAGAATTTGCTACCGATATAAACAACGTAATGTATGCTTATATCGACCGTAAGAAAAAATTACCGGTCACTACGCTGTTAAGAGCTATCGGTTTTGAAAGCGATAAAGATATCCTCGAAATTTTCAACCTGGCAGAAGAAGTTAAGGTTAACAAGTCGAGTTTAACTAAAGTCATCGGTCGAAAATTAGCTGCCCGCGTTTTGAAAACATGGGTGGAAGATTTCGTAGACGAAGATACAGGCGAGGTCGTTTCCATCGAACGAAACGAAGTGGTCATTGACCGGGAAACGATACTTGACAAAGAACGTATCGCCGATATTCTGGAATCGGGCGTGCAAACAATACTGCTTCACAAAGAGGAACAAAACCTCTCCGATTACACCATCATATATAACACTTTACAGAAAGACCCAAGCAACTCGGAACGGGATGCCGTAGTCTACATCTATCGTCAGTTGAGAAATGCCGACCCTGCCGACGACGCCAGCGCCCGCGAGGTAATTCAAAACCTCTTCTTCTCCGAAAAAAGGTATGACCTTGGAGAAGTGGGACGATACAGAATCAATAAAAAACTGAACCTGACGACCGGCATTGATGTAAAAGTCCTGACCAAGGAAGACATCATCGAAATCATCAAATATCTGATTGAACTCGTCAACTCCAAAGCCAATGTAGACGACATCGACCACTTGAGTAACCGTCGTGTACGAACTGTCGGCGAACAACTGTACAACCAGTTTGGCGTCGGTCTGGCGCGTATGGCGCGTACCATCCGTGAAAGAATGAATGTCCGCGACAATGAAGTTTTCACTCCCATCGACCTGATCAACGCGAAGACCATATCGTCCGTCGTCAATTCTTTCTTCGGAACGAATGCCTTATCGCAGTTCATGGATCAAACGAATCCATTGGCGGAGATCACACATAAGCGCCGTTTGTCGGCTCTGGGACCCGGCGGCTTGTCTCGCGAACGTGCGGGATTTGAAGTACGCGACGTCCACTATACTCACTATGGTCGTCTGTGCCCTATCGAAACGCCTGAAGGACCAAACATCGGTTTGATCTCTTCTTTGTGCGTTTACGCAAAAATCAATAACCTCGGTTTCATTGAAACACCTTATCGCAAGGTGGAAAATGCCCGGGTAGACCTCTCTCCCGAAGGCGTCGTTTACTTGACGGCCGAAGAAGAAGAAGATAAAATTATCGGACAGGGCAATGCGCCTCTGAACGAAGACGGTACGTTTATCCGTTCCAAAGTAAAATCTCGTCAGGACGCCGATTATCCGGTGGTTACTCCCGACGAAGTGCAGTTGATGGACGTGTCTCCTACCCAGATTGCCTCCATTGCAGCTTCTTTAATACCGTTTCTGGAACATGACGATGCAAACCGCGCCTTGATGGGATCCAACATGATGCGTCAGGCTGTTCCGCTCCTGCGCTCGGAAGCGCCTGTCGTCGGAACCGGTTTGGAAGGCCAACTGATACGGGATTCCAGAACGCAGATTACCGCCGAAGGCAACGGCACGGTGGTCTATGTCGATGCTACCCGTATCGACATTGATTATGATCAGACGGAAGAAGAAAAATTCGTAAGTTTCGACTCTTCCGTTAAATCTTATATCATTCCTAAATTCAGAAAAACCAATCAAAGTACAACGGTCGACCTTCGTCCCATCTGCCGCAAAGGAGACAAAGTAGTAAAAGGTCAGATCCTTACGGACGGCTATAGTACGGACAATGGCGAACTGGCTATCGGTAGAAATCTGAAAGTGGCTTTCATGCCCTGGAAAGGTTATAACTTTGAAGATGCCATCGTAATCAATGAACGGGTAGTGATGGAAGATATTTTTACTTCTATCCATGTAGATGAATACATACTGGAAGTACGCGAAACCAAACGCGGCGTGGAAGAACTGACGTCCGATATACCCAACGTGAGTGAAGAAGCTACTAAAGATCTGGACGAAAACGGAATCATCCGCGTCGGTGCAAGAGTCGCTCCCGGCGATATCCTGATCGGAAAGATAACACCGAAAGGTGAATCCGATCCTTCGCCGGAAGAAAAACTGCTGCGCGCTATCTTTGGAGATAAAGCCGGCGATGTCAAAGATGCCTCTTTGAAAGCAACTCCTTCACTGAATGGCGTTGTGATCAGTACCAACCTGTTCTCTAAAGCCGTCAAGAAAAGAAAATCCAGACTGGCCGACAAAGCTATCCTGCCGAAATTAGACGAAGAGTTTGAGGCCAAGGTGGAAAAACTGAAAGAAACTTTAGTGGACAGATTGCTGAAAATTACGGAAAACAGAGTTTCCCAAGGCGTAAGAGACTATATGAACACTGATGTCGTTGCCAAAGGAACAAAGTTTACCAGAAGCGATCTGGAACGGATAGACTTCTTGACTACCCAACTCGGCAAGTGGACGACCGACGACGCGATCAATAAACTAATCCGAGATATTATTCTGAACTATCAGAAAAAATACAAAGAAATGGATGCCGAACTGAGACGTCAAAAATTTGACGTAACTATTGGCGACGAACTCCCTACCGGAATCATCCAAATGGCAAAAGTCTATATTGCCAAGAAAAGAAAACTTCAGGTCGGTGATAAAATGGCAGGTCGACACGGAAATAAAGGGATCGTTTCCCGCATTGTCCGTCAGGAAGACATGCCGTTCCTGGCAGACGGAACGCCGGTAGATATTGTGTTGAACCCGTTGGGTGTGCCTTCCCGTATGAATTTGGGACAAATCTTTGAAACGGTTCTCGGATGGGCAGGCCAAAAGTTAGGCATTAAATTTTCTACCCCAATCTTCGACGGCGCTTCTTTGGACGACCTGAACAGATGGACGGACAAGGCCGGACTGCCCCGTTACGGAAAAACCTACCTGTACGACGGAGGTACCGGCGAACGTTTCGACCAGCCCGCTACGGTAGGCGTGATCTATATGCTGAAACTGGGTCACATGGTAGACGACAAGATGCACGCCCGGTCTATCGGTCCTTATTCATTGATTACGCAACAGCCGTTAGGCGGTAAAGCGCAATTCGGCGGTCAACGTTTCGGAGAAATGGAAGTTTGGGCGCTCGAAGCGTTCGGAGCTTCTCACATCTTGCAGGAAATATTGACTGTCAAATCGGACGATGTAGTGGGGCGCGCCAGAGGCTATGAAGCTATCGTGAAAGGCGATCCGATGCCGGTCCCGAGTATCCCGGAATCTCTGAACGTATTGTTGTACGAGATGAAAGGACTTGGTTTGAGCATCAATCTGGAATAACGGATAACGAACAGTGGGGTGTATCTGCAACTGCCTGCCCCCACTTGTTTACATCTCTCAAAACGTATATGTAATTCTCAATTTTCAACTATATAAAACATGGCTTTTAGAAAAGAAACCAAAGTAAAAAGCAACTTCTCCAGAATCTCTATCGGATTGGCATCGCCGGACGAAATACTCGGAAATTCCAGCGGAGAAGTCTTAAAACCCGAAACCATCAATTACCGCACCTATAAGCCGGAACGTGACGGTTTGTTCTGTGAACGAATTTTCGGCCCCGTAAAAGACTACGAATGTCACTGCGGAAAATACAAGAGAATCCGTTACAAAGGCATTGTGTGCGACCGTTGTGGCGTTGAGGTTACCGAAAAAAAAGTCCGTCGCGAAAGAATGGGACATATCCACCTGGTAGTGCCGGTGGCTCATATCTGGTATTTTCGTTCTTTGCCGAACAAGATAGGATACTTGTTGGGATTGCCTTCCAAAAAACTGGATTCGATCATTTATTACGAACGGTATGTCGTGATTCAGTCGGGCGTCGTAAAAGAACGGCAGGTATATGATTTGCTGTCGGAAGATGAATATCTTGAAATTCTGGATGCGCTTCCCAAAGAAAACCAGTCGCTGGAAGATACCGATCCCAATAAATTTATCGCCAAGATGGGAGCGGAAGCTATTTATGACTTACTGTCCCGCCTGGATTTGGACGAATTGTCGTACGATTTACGCCACAAAGCCGGCAACGATTCCTCCCAGCAAAGAAAAAACGAAGCCCTGAAAAGATTGCAGGTAGTAGAATCTTTCCGCTCATCGAGAGGCAGAAATCGCCCGGAATGGATGATTGTAAAAGTCGTGCCGGTCATCCCGCCGGAATTGCGCCCCCTGGTGCCCCTGGACGGAGGCCGTTTTGCTACTTCCGATTTGAACGATTTATACAGAAGAGTTATCATCCGCAACAATCGACTGAAAAGATTGATTGACATCAAAGCGCCGGAAGTGATCCTTCGGAATGAAAAACGGATGCTACAGGAATCCGTCGATTCATTGTTCGACAACTCGCGCAAATCCAGCGCCGTAAAAACGGATGCCAATCGCCCGTTAAAGTCGCTTTCCGACAGTTTGAAAGGGAAGCAGGGACGTTTCCGTCAAAACTTGCTGGGTAAACGCGTCGATTATTCCGCACGTTCGGTTATCGTCGTAGGTCCGGAACTGAAAATGCACGAATGTGGATTGCCGAAAAACATGGCGGCAGAACTTTACAAACCGTTCGTCATCCGTAAGTTGATAGAAAGAGGCATCGTAAAAACCGTTAAGTCGGCAAAGAAAATCGTCGACCGGAAAGAACCCGTAGTATGGGACATACTGGAACACGTAATGAAAGGCCATCCCGTATTGTTAAACCGCGCCCCGACGCTGCACCGCCTGGGTATACAAGCCTTCCAACCCAAATTGATCGAAGGAAAAGCAATACAACTACATCCGCTTGCTTGTACGGCGTTCAATGCCGACTTCGACGGCGACCAGATGGCCGTGCATCTTCCTTTAGGAAACGACGCTATCCTGGAAGCCCAATTGCTGATGCTCGCCTCTCATAACATCCTGAATCCTGCCAACGGCGCCCCTATCACAGTCCCATCGCAAGACATGGTACTCGGATTGTACTACATCACCAAGATCCGACCTAACGCCAAAGGCGAAGGCCTGACTTTTTACGGCCCGGAAGAAGCTACCATCGCTTACAATGAGAAAAAGGTAGACATCCACGCACTGATCAAAGTCTATGTGAAAGACTTGGATGAAAACGGCAAAGTAGTCAAAGTCTTGCGCGAAACATCCGTAGGACGTGTGATGATCAATGCTTGTGTCCCGACACAAGTAGGCTTCGTAAACGAAGTGCTTTCCAAAAAATCTTTGAGAGATATTATCGGCAAAGTAATTAAAACTTGCGGAGTTGCAAGAACCGCCCAGTTCCTGGACGACATCAAAGATTTGGGATATTATATGGCCTTCAAGGGCGGTCTGTCATTCAATTTGGAAGACATCATCATCCCGAAAGAAAAAGAAATATTAGTCAACGAAGGCTATCAGGAAGTAGAGCAAATCATCAACAGCTACAACATGGGTATAATAACCAACAACGAACGCTATAATCAGATTATTGACACTTGGACACATATAAACTCCCGCCTGTCCGATATTCTGATGAAACAGTTGTCGAGCGATGATCAGGGCTTTAATTCTGTGTTCATGATGCTCGAATCCGGTGCGCGCGGTTCTAAGGAACAGATTCGTCAGTTGTCCGGCATGCGCGGCTTGATGGCTAAACCGCAAAAAAGCGGAGCCGAAGGAGGTCAGATCATAGAAAACCCGATCCTTTCCAACTTCAAGGAAGGGTTGTCGGTGCTGGAATACTTTATTTCTACCCACGGCGCCCGTAAGGGTCTTGCGGATACGGCGCTGAAAACAGCCGACGCCGGTTACTTGACACGTCGTCTGGTCGATGTATCTCACGATGTAATCATCAACGAAGAAGACTGCGGCACACTCCGCGGCCTGGTCTGCACCGAACTCAAAAATAACGAAGAAGTAATCGCCACCCTCCATGAAAGAATCCTGGGGCGCGTATCCGTGCACGACATACACGATCCGGTTACAGGCAAAATAATCGTCATTGCCGGAGATGAAATCACCGAAGACAAAGCAAAAGCCATTCAGGATTCGGCAATAGAACGGGTAGAAATCCGTTCCGTACTGACCTGCGAATCCAAAAAAGGAGTATGCGCAAAGTGCTACGGACGCAATCTGGCCACCAACCAAATGGTTCAGAAAGGAGAAGCAGTAGGCGTTATTGCCGCACAATCTATCGGCGAACCGGGCACACAGCTCACATTGCGGACGTTTCACGTGGGAGGTATCGCCTCCAACATCGCAGCCGAAAGCCGCGTAGTCTCCAAATACGACGGCATACTGGAAATCGACGAACTCCGTACGGTAGAGTCGGTAGACGAACTGGGAAAGAAAGTGCAAGTCGTAGTGAGCCGTCTGGCCGAATTTAGAATCGTAGACGAAAAAACAAAAATCGTATTCCATACCCGCTACATTCCCTATGGCGCCAAACTGTATTTCAAAAACGGCGCACGCATCAAAAAAGGCAATCTGATCATCGAATGGGACCCGTTCAACGCAGTTATCGTTTCGGAAGTTACCGGTACAATGGCTTTCGAGAACATGATCGAAAACGTGACCTACAAACTCGAATCCGACGAACAAACAGGTCTAAGAGAAAAAATCATCATCGAATCGAGAGATAAAACAAAAATCCCCGCAGCCAAAATATTAAATAAAAACGGCATCCCGGCGAAAAACTACAACCTGCCCCTCGGCGCTCACGTAGTAAAAGAAAGCGGCGATCCGATTAAATCGGGCGAAGTGTTCGTGAAAATTCCGCGTGCGGTCGGTAAAGCCGGCGACATCACGGGGGGACTTCCGCGCGTGACCGAACTGTTTGAAGCCCGCAACCCCTCCAACCCGGCCGTCGTCTCGGAAATCGACGGAGAAGTCTCTTTCGGAAGAATCAAACGCGGCAACCGCGAAGTCGTCATCACTTCCAAAACAGGAGAATACAAAATATACCTGGTGCCCCTCTCCAAACAATTGCTGGTACAGGAAAGCGACTATGTCCGTGCCGGAGTGCCCCTCTCGGACGGAGCCATCACGCCTTCCGACATCCTGGCCATCAGCGGCCCGACGGCAGTGCAGGAATACATCGTCAATGAAGTACAAGACGTATATCGACTGCAAGGCGTAAAGATCAACGACAAACATTTTGAAGTAATCGTTCGTCAGATGATGCGCAAAGTAGAGATCGTCGACTCGGGAGACACACGCTTTCTCGAACAGCAGATCGTCGACAAACAGGAAGTCATGGAAGAGAACGACCGGATCTGGGGCAAAAAAGTCGTCGTAGACAGCGGCGATTCTTCAAACCTGAAACCCGGACAAATCGTTACCGCCCGCAAACTGAGAGACGAAAACAGCGCACTGAAACGCCGCGACCTGAAACCGGTAGAAGTACGGGATGCCATCCCGGCAACCGCCAACCAGATACTTCAGGGTATCACGAGAGCCGCGTTGCAAACATCCAGTTTCATGTCGGCCGCCTCGTTCCAGGAAACAACCAAAGTATTGAACGAAGCCGCCATCAACGGAAAGATCGACACATTGGAAGGAATGAAAGAAAACGTTATTTGCGGACACTTGATTCCAGCCGGTACCGGCCTGCGTGAATACGACAAGTTGGTTGTCGGCCCGAAAGAAGAATTTGATAAAATTCTCACCAACCACAGCAGACTGTAAAACGAAACGCTAAAAACCGGATAACCCCGCACAGAGCAAAACACTGTGCGGGGTTATTATTTTATCGGCCGGTGAAAACGCCATCCCGTCAGGGGCACCTCTCGGTAGAGATGCATCCCCTACCGGGATGCAGAGAGGGAGAGCGGATACGATAGGACGCAGCGCGCGAAACAGCACCGCAAAACCTCACGGCGTGCGGGGCGCAGAAACCGCCTACGCCCCCCCCACTACACGCCTACCACCATCTTCAACCATCGTACACGCGTCCGCAACCGCGCAATCGGCGATCGAAACGATCCGGAACGGAAAACGATGCTCATCGGTCATTCCGGACGATAGGAAACCACAACGCCGAATCGTAGGGGCGCCCCTGTACGCCGTACGCACATCTTCCGCCGCCGTAAACAGCATATAATATACTGTATAAAACCATTCCGAAACATTCAGCAGCATTATCATATAGTGTAAATCTATCCCGCGATACTCGCCGGCATAAAATACATAGTGTAAATCTATCTCGCGATACTCGCCGGCATAAAATGCATAGTGTAAATCTATCCCGCGATACTCGCCGGCATAAAATACATGGTGTAAATCTATCTCGCGATGCTCGCCGGCATAAAATACATAGTGTAAATCTATCCCGCGATACTCGCCGGTATAAAATACATGGTGTAAATCTATCCCGCGATACTCGCCGGTATAAAATACATAGTGTAAATCTGTCCCGCGATACTCGCCGGTATAAAATACATAGTGTAAATTAGTCCCGCGATACTCGCTATATAGAAATACATGGCATAGATCGCATCTTCCGAGCCGATTCATGCCGGCAATAAGCCTACAGATTAAGAAAAAGCATATCGGATGTTTTCCGCAGGGCATATATATCAATAAAAACAATATTATCATTACCGGTCATTGGTACGATCGATAAACAGAGATCCCGTCAGGGATGCGTTTGCTACCGAAAGATGTATTTCTGACGGGAACTCTGTTTGTCGATTGTTTGCAACGACGTAAACGACGCGACGCAAACGACGAACACCATTGCGGGAGGGCATATCCCACCCGTTGATCGTTTTGTAAGAATAAAAAAATCCCGTACTTTTGAGCGCTGTTTTTGCAGCATGGATCATAATCATAAACCGTTCATCGATCAAAACACTAAAAAAAATACTCCTCCTCACCGCAACCGGCATCGTGTCCTTGCTGCTGATTGGCTATCTGCTGTTGTGGATGCCGCCGGTGCAGCAACGAATCGTATCCCTGGCGCTCCGAGAATTGCGGCAACTGACGGGCACGAATATCTCTATCGAACATCTTTCTTTTCGGCCGTTCAACCGGCTGATCGCCGAAAATATCTGCATCGAAGACTTGCAGGGCAATACGTTGCTGTCGGTGGGGCGGCTGTCGGCAAGGTTCGATCTGTTCGGGCTGATCGACCGGCGATTGCCGGTGCGGCGCATTGCACTGAAAGACTTCGACGTTCGCCTGAAGCGCGACAGCGCGACGTCGCAGCTGAATGTTCAGTTCCTGATCGACGCTTTCGCATCGAAAGATACGACCGCGCCAACCGCCCGTCGGACAACGGTTGCCATTGAGCGCATCGAGCTGTCCGGCGGGCGGTTTTCGTACGAAGATACCGGTGGCGTTCATCTCCGGCTGCACGATCTGGCGGCCGAACTGTCGCTGCCGTCGATCGACCCGAAACGGATGGAGGCGACGATCCGGCGGCTGACGCTGAGGGAGTCGTCCGGATGGGAAGTCCGAAACTTGAGCGCCGCCCTGTCGTTCAACGGGCAAACGCTGCTCGTGAAGGAGCTGTTGCTCGCGTTGCCTCACTCTACGCTCCACATTCCGCAAGCTTCCGTCGACTGTGCCGGCGGCGGGCTTTCCCGGGCGGAAATTCTTGCGAAAGTTCGTCCGGCAGATCTGCAAGCTTTCTTTCCGCCGCTCGAGGCGCTGCCGCACGACGTGACGTTGTACGCTTCGCTCGCCGGCCGGCTGCCTGCTGTCGAAATAGAGCGGCTGACGGTTGTCTGCGGGCAGGCTTTCGATTGCGACCTGCAAGCCGGCGTCGACGACTGTCGCCGGTGGCACGACACGCCGCTGCGACTGAACGTCCGCCGGCTGAACCTCTCGCCCGACGCCTGTCGTCCGGCCTTCAAAGCCCTGACCGGCGGCGCCGAGATGCCGGCGATGCTGCTCCGTCTGGGCAATACACACATCGCCGGATCGGCGCATGGAACGCTCGCGCAGATGCAACTCCGCCTGAATCTGGCGCCGGCGCCGGGCAACATCGTGCTGGCGGGAACGGTGGGATACCTGCCTGCAACCGGCCGCACCGATTTCGATCTGTCGCTCCAAACCGACAGTTTCCGCCTGAACCGGTGGCTACAGGACAGCATCTTCGGCAACGCCGCCCTGACCCTCGCCGCCAACGGACATGTCGCCGGCGGAAAGCTCACGGCCGCCGCCCGCCTGAACGCCGCCGGCTTCGCCTTCAGGCGCTATTGCTATCGCAACATCCTTGTCGACGCTTCCTGCGCCGGCGACAGCCTCCTGTTCCGGGCGTCGCTACAGGATCCTAACGCCCGCCTGACTATGAACGGCTGCTATCATGCGCCGCCCCAGGGACGACCGCATCTGCGCCTGCAGGCCGAGGCCGACAGTTTGTTGCTCTCCGAAATGCACCTGGCGCCGGAGGCTTGGAGGCAATCCGAACTCCAGGCCGCCGTCAGCGCCGATCTCTACGGAAGCGCTAACCCGGACGATTGGGAAGGATCCCTCGCGGTCGACCGGCTCACGTTCAAGAACAACGGGCATCTTTTCCAACAAAAGCGCCTCTCGCTCCGCCTCGGCCATGCGCCGGACAACGAAAAAACCATCTGCCTGCAATCCGATCCGGTACAGGCTTTTATTTACGGGAAATTTACCCCGGCAACGCTCCCCGTCTGCCTGATGAACGCGCTGCATCCCATTCTGCCGGCATGGATCCCGCACACCCCGTTGCCGGAAAAACCGGCGGCCGAATATCTGACCATGGAGGTCGAAGTGCAAAATACGGAACGCCTCTCCGCCGCGCTGCAACTGCCGGTGGCTATCGTTGCGCCGGCGAAAATACGGGGCGGTTGGGAGGATTCGACGCGCGCCGTCCGTCTCTATGCCGACTTTCCTGAAATCAGCATCAACGGGGCGCCTCTCTACCGAAACAGGCTGGAAATACAGACCGATACCGCAATCAATCGCCTGACGGGATATGTCCGAACGGCCTATGTCGATCCGGATACGCTCGTTGCACAGCTGAATTTCTTTGCCGAATCCGACAGTATCGACCTGAAAATCAGCTATCACGACTGCTTGCTCGACGGATCCATCGCAGCAGGCGCGCGGCTCGTCAACGATTCGCTCCGAACGACGGCCTTCCCGGATGTCTACGGAAGTATTTATCCGTCCGTTACGCGCTTTCAGGAGCAAACGTTCGATATCGAAAACTGCTCGTTCCGATTTTCGGACGGAAAATACACCATCGACCGTTTCGCCGTCAATCATCAACCCGCCAACGGAAGCATCCGCATCGACGGCGCTCTCTCGAAAAACGATGCCGACAGCCTGACAATCGACTTTCAAGCCCTGCAAATAAGCCCCTTCCTGAAAATATTTCAATATGACGGCCTCGATCTGCAAGCCGAAATCAACGGCAAAATCATCGGCAAACGCCTGCTCGCCATGCCGGTCTTCTTTACCGACCGGTTTACGGTCAAAGACATCGCCGTTGCACACAACGCTATCGGCAGCCTCGACCTGCAAAGCGTCTGGAGCGATCGCCGGCAAGCCGCCCGCCTGAACATCGTCTTGCGGCAGGCAGACAGGCCTAACTCTACCCTTTCGGGATACCTCTCGCCGGCAAAAGATTCCATCGACCTGCGGCTCGACCTGCCAGCCATGCCGATAGACCGCCTGCAACCGTTCGCCGAAAACGTCCTTTTCGGACTGCGGGGCGAATGGGGCGCCGCCATCACCGCCCGCGGCAAAATGACGCAACCCGATCTGCAGGGCGTAATCTTTCTGCAAGACGTCGTGGCAGGCGTCCGCATGACCAACGTCCGTTACCGCATCTCGGACTCCATCCGGATCGCACCCGGCGCGCTGCAATTCAATCGCTTCCGGATTGCAGACTTCAACGGCAACGCCGCAACCATCTCCGGAACGATCGCGCACAAAAACTTCCGAACGTTCAATGCCGATGTGCGAATGACGATGAAAAACTTCCTGGCGCTCAGCAACCCGATACAAACCGACAGCCTCTTCTACGGCACGCTGAAACTCTCCGGAACCGCCGGCGTCACCGGAACGGAAAAAGCCCTCGCCGTCAATGCCTCCATCCGCGAAGGAACGGCCGGCAAAGTCTACATCCAACTGCCCGAACCGGAAATCGAATCCAATCGCTACGGGCACATCACTTACGTCCATCCTCCGCAGGAAGACTCCTCCCGACACGAAGATCCGCTGCCCATCGCCCGCCCATTCTCCCTCCCCGTCCGACTGGCCATCGACGCCACCGTGACGCCGGCGCTCACGCTGGGCGTCATCATCAATCCGGCCACGAAAGATGCCGCTACCGTCACCGGAACGGGAAACATCCGCCTCGACTGCAACCTCCCCGCCGGCGATCTGAAACTGACCGGAAACTACTCGATCGACGAAGGCCGCTGTGCGCTCTCCCTGCAAAACATCACCCGAAAAGAATTTGCCATCCAAAAAGGCAGCGCCGTAACCTTCCGGGGAAACCCGCTCGCAACCGGTTTCGACCTCTCGGCAATCTATTCCCTCCGTGCCGACCTCGTCTCGCTCGACGAAAGTTTTGCCGCCGACAGGCACCTCGCCAACACCCGCGTCAAAACAAACTGTATCCTCAATATATCGGGCGACGCCGGCCACATGAATATCTCGTACGACGTTAAAACACCCGACGTCGACGAAAGCGTACAACGCAAAATATCCAACCTCATGCACACCGACGATATCAAAATCCGCCAGGTGGCCTACCTCCTGGCGCTCGGCTCATTCTATCCGCCCGAAGGAAACAAAGGCGCCGGAGCCAAAGCCGGCATCTGGACTACCCTCGCCTCATCTACCCTGAGCAGCCAGCTCAACAACCTGCTGTCGAGTGCGCTGAAAGAAAACTGGAGCGTCGGTACGCACTTCACCGCAAACGACGACGCTTTCTCGAACGTCGAAATGGACGTCAGCGTTTCCACCCGCCTCTTCAACAACCGTTTGATGCTGAACACCAACATCGGATATAAAAACCGCGACGACCAAAACAACTACTCCGTCGGCGACGTCACCATGGAATACAAACTGACCAAAACCGGCGACATCAGTCTCAAAGCCTACAACGTGACCGGCGAAAAGTACTACCGCCAGTCGCAACCCTCGCAAGGCATCGGCATCTCCTACCGGAAAGAAGCAAAAACCTTCGGCCAACTGTTCCGAAGCACCGTCAAACGCCTCCTGCGAATAAAAACAGAACGGGAGGACGAAGAATGAAACCCGCCTACCGCATCTCGCTGCTCGCATCCCTCGCCATCCTCCTGCTGTCGGCCTGCCAAACGGTCAAACGAATCCCCGACGGATCGTATCTCCTCAACCGAACGACAATATCTGTCGACAACAAGGCCGTGAAAACAGCCGAACTGCAACGATTCATCCGCCAAAAACCCAATCATTCGCCCCTCCGCATCCACCTCTACAACGCCGGCGACACAACCGGATGGCTCAAAAAAATCGTCCGAAAGCTCGGCGAAGCTCCCGTCCTGTTCAACTCCAAATCCGTAGACCGCTCCGTCCGGGAACTGCAAACCGAAATGCAAAACAAAGGCTATCTCAACGCCGCCGTCACCGCCCGAATCGATACCGCAGGATACAAAAAACTCAACGTACACTATATAATAACCTCTAACGAACCGTATCGCATCGGCAACTACCGCATCGGAATCTCCTGCCAACAGGCCGCCGCCCTGCTTCAAACGCCACGCGCCAAGCAACGCTCCGGCATCCGGGAAGGCCTCATCTTCGACGCTGCCCGCCTCGAGGAAGAACGGCAAAACATCAACCGCCTCTTCCACAATGCCGGCTACTACGGTCTCGACTCCGACAACCTCTACTTCCTCGCCGATACGACGCACCGCTCCAACCGCGCAGACCTGACGCTGGCGCTGCGCGACAGTTCGAAATTCCGACCCTACACCCTCCGAAAAGTAAACGTACTGACCGACTACGACCCGGTCAACGACCGACGCTTCGTGCCCAAAGACTCGGCCGTCTTTCGAGACCTGAAAATCTTTTACAGCGAAACGCACTTCATCCGCCCGCATGTCCTCTACGACAACATCAGCGTCCGCCCGGGACAACGTTACAGCGAAGCCCTCTCGGAAGAAACCACCAACCTGCTCAACACCCTCAGCGCCGTCAGCAAAGCCGGCATCGAATATCGCGAAGACTCCACAACCGCCCTCCTCGATTGCTACGTGTACCTCACCCCGGGCAACATTCACGGCCTGCAGGCAAGCATCGTCGGAACCAACAACGCCGGAGACCTCGGTGTGGCCGGCAACATCGACTATACGCACAACAATATCTTCAACGGATCGGAAATGCTGACCGTCCGCCTCAAAGGCGCCTACGAGTTTATCAGCGGAGGATCTGCCGCCGACCTGCTTACACACAACTATTACGAACTGGGCGTCGCCACCGGATTGACTTTCCCGAAGATCATTTTCCCGTTTATCGGCCACCGCATCAAACGCCTCTTCAAGGCTCATACCGAATTTGGCCTCAGCATGGATATACAGCGGCGGCCGGAATACACGCGCGACTTCTTCAACCTCAGCTGGAAGTACCGCTGGGAAACGCAGCGAGGCCGCCTGCAACACAACCTGAGCGTGCTGGCCGTAAACTTCGTGTCGATGCCCTACAAATCGGACGTCTTCAAAGACTATATCAATGCCGAAAGCAACTATCTGACAAAGGTCAGCTACGACGATCTGTTTACGGCCGGAACAGGCTACGACGGCCTCTACACCAATGCCGGCCGGGCGCGCTACCTCGCCCGCCTCTACAGCCTGCGATACGGCATCGAACTGTCGGGCAATCTCCTGTCGGCCGTCTACCGCCTTGCCGGCGCACAGAAAAACGATCGCGGGCAATACGAACTGTGGGGAAATCCCTTTGCACAGTACGTAAAGCTCAATTTTGCCGCCTCGCAAACCCACCGCCAGTCCGAACGAAGCGCCATCGCCCTGCATGGCGAAGCAGGCATAGCCTGCCCTTACGGCAACTCCAGCATAGTCCCTTTTGAAAAACGCTACTACGGCGGAGGCCCCAACAGCGTGCGAGGATGGAACACCCGGCAGTTAGGCCCCGGCACGTACCACGCAAACAACGACTTCGGCACGCAAACGGGCGATGTGAAAATCTTCCTCAACGCCGAATACCGCTACCGCCTCTTCCCGCTGCTGGAAGTCGCCGCTTTTGTCGATGCCGGCAACGTCTGGACAATTCGCAACTATCCCAACCAGCCGGGAGGACACTTCCGCTGGCGCTCCTTTTACCGCGAAATGGCCTTGGCCGCCGGTATCGGCCTGCGGCTGGATCTCTCCTTTTTCGTTGTCAGACTCGACGCCGGCAAAAAACTTTACGACCCGGCGCAGGATGCCGAACGCCGATGGGTGGCGCTCGAACCGTTCGCAGGAAACGCCGCACTCCATTTTGCCATCGGCTATCCCTTTTAGCTGCGCAATAAGAAGATGATTTTTCAATACATAACTGTTTATATTTTAATGATGAAACGATTACTTACAATGTTTATCCCGATGCTTATCGGAACTGCCGCCCCAACGTGGGCATGTACAAATCTGCTGGCCGGAAAAAAAGCCTCGGCCGATGGCGCTACCATGATCAGCTACTCGGCCGATTCGTATTGCCTCTATGGCGAACTCTATCATTGGCCGCCCGCCCTTTATCCCGAAGGCGCCATGCTCGACATCTACGAATGGGACACCGGCCGCCGGCTGGGACAAATACCGCAAGCCCGGCAAACCTTCAACGTAGTGGGCAACATGAACGAACACCAGCTCTGCATCGGCGAAACAACCTTCGGCGGCCGCCCGGAACTGCGCGACACGACCGGCTTGCTCGACTACGGTAGCCTGATATACATCGCCCTGCAACGCTGCCGCACAGCCCGCGAAGCCATCCGGACTATAACCGGACTGATGCAGACCTACGGCTATTACAGCTCCGGCGAATCGTTTTCCATCGCCGACCCCAACGAAGTATGGGTGCTGGAAGCCATCGGAAAAGGCGCCGGACGAAAAGGCGCCGTATGGGTCGCCGCCCGCATCCCGGACGACTGTATCTCGGCTCACGCCAATCAAGCGCGGATCCGCCATTTTGTGCCGGACGACAACGACTGTTTCCTCTATTCCGAAGACGTCATCGCCTTCGCTCGCGAAAAAGGCTACTTCGCCGGCAACGACCGCGACTTCAGTTTTGCCGATGCCTATGCGCCACTCGATTTCGAAGCGCAACGCTTTTGCGAAGCCCGCGTGTGGAGCTTCTTCCGCCGCTTTTGTGCCGGCGCAGAGGCCTGGATGCCATACGCCATGGGCAACGCAGGCGAGCCGCTGCCCTTTTGCGTCCGTCCCAACCGCCCGTTGACCCTCCGCGACATGATGCTTGCCATGCGCGACCACTACGAAGGCTCGCCGATGGATCCGACACTCGACGCCGGAGCCGGCGCTTTTCATGCCCCGGTGCGTTTCGCCCCTCTCCGCTGGGAATCGGACAGTGCGGAATATTTCTTTGAACGTCCCATCGCTACGCAACAAACCGGATTCTCTTTCGTCGGGCAGATGCGCAGCCACCTCCCGGACGAAGTGGGAGGCGTGCTCTGGTTTGGCGTCGACGATGCAACCTTCACCGTCTACTCCCCGATGTATGCCTGCATGACGCAAACGCCGGAATGTTTCCGCGCAGGAAACGGCAATCTGACAACCTTTTCGTGGACGTCTGCCTTCTGGATCCACAACTGGGTAGCCCAGATGGCCTACGCACGCTACAACCAAATCGTCGTCGACACCCGGACAATGCAAGACAAACTGGAAAACACGTTGATCGACCGCCAACCCGCCATCGAAGCCCAGGCGATCCGCCGGCTCAACGACGACCGCCGGCAAGCGGTAGCCTTCCTGACGGAATACAGCATGCAGCAAGCCCAACACGCTTTTGCCGAATGGAAATCGCTCGGCGAAATGCTGCTGGTGAAGTACATGGATGGCGTCGTCAAGCGGCAGGACGATGCTGGCAACTTCGAGCGCACGGAATACGGTCGTCCGTCCTATCCCCATCGCCCGCCCTACGATGACGAATGGCGCCGGCGAATCGCAACCGAAACAGGCAAAAAACTGAAAATCATACCGAACAAATGAAAAAACAACTCGTAGTTCTGACCGGCGCAGGAATGAGCGCCGAAAGCGGAATCAAAACCTTTCGCGATTCCGGAGGTCTGTGGGAAAACCACGACGTGATGACGGTAGCCGCCATAGAAGGATGGTACAAAAACCCGGAACTGGTGCTGCAATTTTACAACGACCGGCGAAAACAACTGGAGGAAGTATCGCCCAATGCCGGCCATCGAATCTTGGCCGAAATGGAACGCGATTTTGAAGTGTCGGTCATTACCCAAAACGTCGACGACCTGCACGAACGCGCCGGCAGCGCCCGCGTCGTCCACCTGCACGGCGAACTGACCAAAGCATGCAATGCCGATAAAACGCAGGTGTACGACATCGGTTACCGGCCGATTTATCCGGGCGACAAAGCGGCCGACGGCACACAACTGCGCCCCTTTATCGTCTGGTTCGGCGAGCCGGTGCCGCTGATAGCCGACGCTGCCGCAATCGTCGCCAAAGCCGACCTGCTGCTCATCGTAGGCACCTCCATGCAGGTGTATCCGGCGGCAGGACTGATTGATTATGCCCCGCCGGAAACGCCGGTCTACGTGATAGATCCGAACGAAGTAACGCACCGCCGCAACGTAACAATGATCCGCAACGTGGCAAGTAAAGGCCTGCAACAGTTAAGAAACGAATGGCTAAACCTGCCTCAAAGCGATTTTTGCCCCGGCGATTTTTGACCCTCCGCTTGCAGATCAATAAAAAAACCATACCTTTGCGCCGCTTTAAAAGATTCCGTGTGATGGGAAATTAGAGGAGCAAACTTAATTTTGAGTAACACAAACAAGAAAAAAATGAAAACATTTCAATTAACAGGAACCGCCAGAGTCGACCTCGGCAAAAAAGCGACAAAAGATTGTCGCAAAAACAACAGCATCCCCTGCGTATTGTACGGAGGCAAAGATGTAGTACATTTTACGGTTAAAATCGAAAGTGTACGCAAACTCATTTACACACCCGATATTCACGTTGTAGATCTTACCATTGACGGGAAAAATTACACCACCATCCTGAAAGATTCGCAATTTCATCCCGTATCGGAAAATATTTTACACTTAGACTTTCTGGAGATATTTCCCGACAAACCGGTTGTCATGGAAGTGCCCATCGTGCTGGAAGGCCTGGCCGAAGGCGTCAAAGCCGGCGGCAAACTGGTACTGGAAATGAGAAAACTGAAGGTAAAAGCGGTCTACACCCATATCCCCGAAAAGTTGTTCATCAACGTAGAAAACCTCGGATTGGGAAAAACCATCCAGGTAGCTGCCCTGTCGTTTGAAAACCTGGAGATACTGAACGCGAAAAACGCCGTTGTCTGCTCCGTTCGGATGACTCGCGCCGCACGTGGAGCCACCGCAAAGAGCGAATAAAATCGGATGAAATATTTGATCGCCGGCCTGGGAAACCCGGGGCTTGAATACCGGAACACCCGACACAATGCGGGATTTATGATATTGGACGCTTTTGCCGAAGCGTCCAATGTTGTTTTTGACGACCGGAGATACGGCGCCGTCGCCGGCGTGAAGCTGAGAGGGAAAACCGTTATCCTCCTGAAACCGTCGACCTACATGAATCTGAGCGGCAATGCCATTCGCTACTGGATGCAAAAAGAAAACATACCGCCGGAAAACCTGCTGGTTGTAGTCGACGATCTGGCGCTGCCGTTCGGCTCGCTGAGGCTCAAAACCAAAGGAAGCGACGCCGGCCATAACGGACTGAAACATATCCAAAGCACACTGGGCACGCAATCTTACAACCGGTTGCGGTTCGGCATCGGAAATGATTTCCCGCCGGGAAGCCAGATCGACTATGTGTTGAGCGACTTCCTGCCGGAGCAACTCCTCCTCCTCCCTCCGCGTATCGCTCTGGCAACGGAGATCATACAAAGCTTTTGCCTGGCAGGAATCGACCGGACAATGAACCTGTATAACAATAAATGAAACGTCAAGCATCCCGATGAACGAAGTACGAATAGACAAATGGATGTGGGCGGTACGACTGTTCAAGACAAGAACCATCGCCATGGAAGCCTGCAAGAAAAACCGGATATCCGTCAACGACGTGCTCGCCAAACCGTCGCGAATGATCCGTGCGGGCGACGTGGTGCAGGTTCGTAAACCTCCGGTGACTTATTCGTTTCGCGTGCTTCAGCCGGCCGACAAGCGCATGGGGGCGTCGTTAGTACCCCTATATCTTGAAAATATCACTCCACCGGAACAGTACGAAATACTGGAACGAAACCAACTCGGCGGCTTTGTCGACAGAGCCAAAGGCACCGGCCGCCCAACCAAAAAAGAACGACGACAATTGGAGGAATTTATTCATGGTGAGGAGTGGGAGGAAATGTTGTAAACTAAACCCCGAAATCGCACCGCACCCAAACAGTTAAATCTAATTAAACAATAGTTAAACTTCAATAATCCCTTTTCACGGTTACATAATTGCATTACATTTGCGCCGCAATTAGTTGAATTTAAAAGAACAAACGCAATTACAAACTTTATCTGTCATTTCAAATGGAATATTTCGCTCTACATAGCGCC
>JAISMW010000025.1 GCA_031276545.1 Tannerellaceae bacterium | reverse complement strand
TGCTGTCTTTTTAGCATGTGAGTCTAAGCTAAGAGCTTGAAGAGGAAAGTCAGTATTACACTTCTATAACTCATTCTTTCAAAAAGGGTGAGATAGAATTTATTTGCCTTATTGCCAACTGTCATTGCACAAGACCAACATATACTACGCTAACAGTAGAAGAATTATAGAGGAAAGATAGGAACAAATTCGTGCAAACCGGCCGGGTTTGTTTACTCTTGTACATGTCCTGACTTTATATACCTTTGTGAAGTTTTATTATATTATATAATCATCCATGCATTTAATAACAATTTAATTTTAATCGTATGAAAAACGTAGTATTGACATTGGGTTTATTTATCTCTTTTGTTTTCTGTGCAACAACGGTTTCCGCCAGAGGAGTAATCATTTACAGTACCGGCCCTCATTTTGAAACGGTACAGGAGCTGCCTGCCGATGAAACGGTGGAAGGAGAACATGTGAATTTCGGTATCGCTTATGATCAGTTTTCTATATTCTGGATCCCGATCTGGAATTACGGAACCACCGAATATGTGCTCGTGTGCGACGACGGCGACACGGCTTATTCCTTATCGGAAGAAGATTTGGAATCTATTTCGGAGAAATACGGGATTGACACGAAATCTGCCCCCTCCATTTCTTTCTGGAACAGGATAGGTGGGAAGCTAATCTGGATTGCTGTCATCCTGTTCATCATCTGGGGTTCGGTGGGAAAGAAGAAAAAAGAGCCGGAAGAGCCGGTCAATGCCGCAGAGTAAACGGAGAAGAGGAGAAAAGCGGCTTACGGCTCGGAAACTGTTCCGGGTGAAACGGCGGGTTCGTTGGATACGGATTTGCCGTTTTTTCGTTGCCGAGCATGGGACAATGCGGGGACTAACTGACTATTTCGTATCCCTCAGCACGCAGATGAGGCAGATGAAGGCAGACTTTACGGATGAACACAGATTTTTATTTCGTTACGAATCAATTGCTTTGTTCTTAAATGTGTTTGCCCCGAACTGTGATTTGTATGATTACGGTGAATCCTCTATCTTTGCGCGACAAAAATACAAGCATCAAGAATGGAAGAGCTAAAGCACGAGTGCGGAATTGCCATGATCAGGCTACTGAAACCACTGGAATATTATCACGAAAAATATGGGACTTGGATGTACGGGTTGAACAAACTCTACCTGCTGATGGAAAAACAGCACAACCGCGGACAGGAAGGCGCCGGCCTGGCATGTGTAAAGCTGGAAGTGAACGCCGGCGAAGAGTATATGTTCCGAGAGCGGGCTATAGGTACGGATGCCATTACCGATATATTTGCCGCCGTGCACAGCCACTACGCAGGCATACCCCAGGAAAACATACAGGATCCTTACTTCGCAAAGGAACAACTCCCGTTCGCCGGCGAACTTTATATGGGACATTTGCGATACAGTACTACCGGTAAATCCGGTATTTCTTATATCCACCCGTTTCTGAGGCGCAACAACTGGCGCGCAAGAAACCTGGCGATATGCGGCAATTTCAACCTGACCAATGTGGACGAGGTGTTTCGCGAGATTACCTCCATCGGGCAGCATCCCCGGCTGTATGGCGACGCCTACATCATGCTCGAACAGATGGGGCATCGCCTGGATCGCGAAGTGGAACGCCTCTACCGGCAATGCGAAGACGAAGGCCTGACGGGGATGGACATCACCCGCGCGATAGAAGAGAGGGTAGACCTGTCGAACGTCCTGAAGAAATGTACGCCCCTATGGGACGGCGGTTTCGTAATCAGCGGCATTACGGGAAGCGGCGAATCCTTTTGCGTGCGCGATCCCTGGGGCATCCGCCCGGCCTTTTATTACGTGGACGGCGAAGTGGCCGTGATGGCCTCCGAACGCCCCGTGATACAGACGGCCATGAACGTACCCTTTTCCGGTGTGAAAGAACTGAAACCCGGCGAAGCGCTGCTGGTGAGCAAAGGCGGACAAGCGCGGACGGTGCAAATCGTGCCGCCGAAGGCACTGAAAGCCTGCTCGTTTGAACGCATCTACTTTTCGCGCGGCAGCGACGCCGAAATCTACAAGGAAAGAAAGCAGTTGGGGGAAAACCTGGTGCATCCGATCCTGAAGGCCGTAGACTACGACCTGAACCATACCGTTTTCTCCTTCATCCCCAATACGGCCGAAGTGGCCTACTTCGGGCTTCAGGAAGGACTGAACAATTACCTGAACAGGAAAAAGAAAGACTGGATAGCCGACCGGAATACCTGGAAAGATGAAGAAGGACTGGAGAAAATCCTTTCCATGCGCATCCGGACGGAAAAAGTGGCGATAAAGGATATCAAACTGCGCACGTTTATCGCCGAAGGCAACAGCCGGAACGACCTGGCGGCGCACGTATACGATATTACCTACGGAAGCATAAGGCCCGGTATAGACAACCTGGTGGTGATAGACGACAGCATCGTACGCGGCACCACGCTCCGGCAAAGCATCATCAGCATCCTGGACAGGCTGGAGCCGAAGAAGATCGTGATAGTATCCTCGTCTCCGCAGGTGAGATACCCCGATTACTACGGTATCGACATGTCTCGGATGAACGAATTTATTGCCTTTAAAGCCGCCATGGCCCTGCTGGAAGAGAGAGGAATGACGGGCGTTATCAAGGAGGCTTACCGGAAAGCCAAACAGCAGCACCGGCATCCCGGCCATACAATAGTGAACTTTGTGAAAGAAATATACGCCCCGTTCTCCGACGAAGAAATATCAGCCAGAATGGTATCCCTGCTCACCACCCAATCCACGAGAGCCAGAGTGGAAATCGTGTATCAAACGCTGGAAGGACTGCACGCCGCCTGCCCGAACCATACGGGCGACTGGTACTTCTCCGGCGACTATCCCACCCCCGGCGGCGCACGTATGGTGAACAATGCCTTTATCAGCTTTATGGAAGAAGAATACCTGAACAGAACAGGGCAATTAATCATGACAACTTGACAACTATAAAGAATATGCAGCAAATGGACAAAAGAGCGACATTAATTTTAGACGACGGGACAACCTTCGAAGGGTATTCTTTCGGATACGAGGCGCCGGTTAGCGGAGAAGTAGTGTTTAATACGGCCATGACCGGCTATCCGGAAAGTTTGACCGACCCTTCCTATGCCGGACAGTTAATGACGCTTACCTATCCCTTGATCGGCAACTACGGTGTTCCGCCCCATGCGTGCGATGCGGAAGGTATCTCGACCTTTATGGAGAGCAACCGCATCTATGCCGACGCAATCATTGTGAGCGATTACAGCCACAGCCACAGCCATTGGAATGCCGTGGAAAGTTTGGGTGACTGGCTGAAAAGGGAGCGTATCCCCGGCATATACGGCATTGACACCCGCACGCTGACCAAGTTGCTGCGCGAACGGGGCGTTATGAGGGGAATGATTACCTTCCCGCACGCCGATCAGGCGGTAGCCTCCCGTACCCCGGCGGAAGAAGCCGGCCATAAGGACATCAACTATGAAGACATCAACTATGTAGACCGTGTCTCCACCAAAGAAATCATCACCTACGGAGCCGGCGGGGGAAAGAAAAAAGTAGTACTCGTGGACTGCGGCGTAAAGCACAATATCATCCGCTGCCTGCTGAAGCGAAACCTTACCGTCGTAAGGGTTCCCTGGGATTACGACTTCAACGGGATGGATTACGACGGGCTTTTTATCAGCAACGGCCCCGGCGATCCGGATACCTGCGACGCCGCCGTGCAGCACATTCGCAAAGCCCTGTCGGGCGATAAACCCGTTTGCGGGATTTGCATGGGAAACCAGTTGCTGGCAAAAGCCGGCGGAGCTACCATCTACAAACTGAAATACGGACATCGCAGCCACAATCAGCCGGTACGCATGGCGGGTACCGACAGATGCTTCATTACTTCGCAAAATCACGGATATGCCGTAAACAGCGATACGCTGGGCGACGAATGGGAGCCTCTCTTTGTCAATATGAACGACGGAACGAACGAGGGAATACGACATAAAACAAAGCCCTTCTTTACCACTCAGTTCCATCCCGAAGCCTGCAGCGGCCCCACCGATACGGAATTTATCTTCGACATCTTTGCCGACTCCCTGCATACGGGACAACTGTCCCTGGACAGATACCGGTCGGACACCGCAAAAGAAACCGGCCGGATACCGCTGAAGAAAGTACTGGCACTCGGCAGCGGAGCGCTGAAGATAGGCGAAGCGGGAGAGTTCGACTACTCCGGATCGCAGGCGCTGAAAGCCATAAAGGAAGAAGGCATCGAAACGGTTTTAATCAACCCGAATATCGCTACGGTACAAACGTCGGACGGTGTAGCCGATACGGTATATTTCCTGCCTGTGACCCCTTTCTTTGTAGAAAAAGTAATAGAAAAAGAACGCCCCGACGGCATCCTGCTTGCCTTTGGCGGACAAACCGCACTGAACTGCGGAGTAGCCCTGTACCGGAGCGGCGTACTGGATAAATATAATGTGCGTGTACTGGGAACCCCCGTGCAGGCCATTATGGATACCGAAGACCGGGAACTCTTCGTACGCAAACTGGATGAGATACACATTAAAACGATAAAGAGCGAAGCGGTAGACAATATTGCAGACGCCCGCCGCGCGGCTGCCGGACTGGGCTATCCGGTGATTCTCCGTGCCGCCTACGCCCTGGGAGGACTGGGCTCCGGATTTTGCGACAATGAAGAGGAACTGAACATACTGGCGGAAAAAGCTTTTTCCTTCTCTCCGCAAATATTGGTGGAAAAGAGCTTGAAAGGATGGAAAGAAGTGGAGTATGAAGTGGTGCGCGACCGCTTCGACAACTGTATCACCGTATGTAATATGGAGAATTTCGATCCGCTGGGTATCCATACCGGCGAGAGTATTGTGATTGCACCTTCCCAGACGCTTACCAATTCGGAATACCATACACTGCGCGAGCTGGCCATCCGTATTATCCGCCATATCGGTATCGTAGGCGAATGCAATGTGCAGTATGCCCTCGATCCGGAAAGCGAAGACTACCGCGTGATTGAGGTCAATGCCCGTCTGAGCCGTTCGTCGGCACTGGCATCGAAGGCAACCGGATATCCGCTGGCTTTTGTGGCCGCCAAACTGGGACTGGGCTACGGGCTTTTCGACCTGAAAAACTCTGTCACCAAGACCACCGGCGCCTTTTTTGAACCGGCGCTCGACTATGTAGTATGCAAAATACCCCGCTGGGATCTGGGAAAATTCCACGGTGTAGCACGCGAGCTGGGTTCGAGCATGAAATCGGTAGGCGAAGTAATGGCTATCGGCCGCACTTTCGAGGAAGCCATCCAGAAAGGCCTTCGCATGATAGGGCAGGGGATGCACGGCTTCGTGGAAAACAGCGAGTTGGTACTTCAGGATACGGATAAGGCGCTGAACGAGCCGACCGATCGCCGCATATTTGTGATCAGCAAAGCCTTTCGTGCCGGCTACACGATCGACCAGATACATGATCTAACCAAGATAGACAAATGGTTCCTGCAGAAACTGTATAAAATTATTCTCACAGCAGAAGAACTGGAAAAAGCCGGTACCGTAGCCGATCTTTCCGATTCACTGTTTCGCCGTGCCAAAGAACAGGGCTTTTCCGATTTTCAAATCGCCCGCGCTGTCTTCAAGGATAAGATGACCCATGCGGAAAAAGCCGGACTGCAGGTGCGCCGGGAAAGGAAACGCAGAGGAATACTCCCCGTAGTAAGACAGATAGATACGTTGGCCGCCGAATATCCGGCACAAACGAACTATCTCTATCTCACATACAGCGGTATGGAAAACGATGTCCGCTATCTGGGAGATAAACGCTCCATTGTAGTATTGGGTTCGGGCGCGTACCGCATCGGCAGTTCGGTAGAATTTGACTGGTGCGGCGTGCAGGCGCTGAACACAATCCGAAAGGAAGGCTGGCGTTCGGTGATGATCAACTACAATCCCGAAACGGTATCGACAGACTACGACATGTGTGACCGCCTGTACTTCGACGAACTCACCTTCGAACGCGTCATGGATATTCTGGAACTGGAGAATCCTCACGGTATAATCATCTCAACCGGAGGACAGATACCGAACAACCTGGCGCTTCGCCTGGACGGCCAGCATGTAAATATCCTCGGAACAACCGCCCAAAGCATTGACAATGCCGAAGATCGCCATAAGTTTTCCGCCATGCTCGACCGCATCGGCGTAGACCAGCCCCGCTGGAAAGAACTGAGCAATATGGAGGATATCAACCGGTTTGTAGACGAGGCGGGATTTCCCGTACTGGTTCGCCCAAGTTATGTATTGAGCGGGGCGGCCATGAACGTCTGCTCCAACAAGGACGAACTGGAACGTTTTCTGAAACTGGCCGCCAATGTAAGCAAGAAACATCCCGTAGTAGTAAGTCAGTTCGTGGAAAATGCCAAAGAAGTGGAACTTGACGCCGTAGCCGAAAAAGGAGAAATCATTATGTACGCCATCAGCGAGCATATCGAATTTGCCGGCGTACACAGCGGCGATGCCACCATTCAGTTTCCGGCTCAAAAGCTCTACGTGGAAACGATGCGCCGCATCAAAAACGTCAGTCGACGGATAGCCAAAGAACTGAACATCTCCGGCCCGTTCAATATACAATACCTTGCCAAAGCGAACGAAATAAAAGTAATCGAATGCAACCTGCGGGCATCCAGAAGTTTTCCCTTTGTGAGCAAAGTGTTGAAGATAAACTTCATCGACCTGGCCACCCGTGTGATGCTGGGATTACCGGTACAGAAACCCACTAAAAATGAGTTCGACCTGGATTATGTAGGCATCAAAGCTTCTCAATTCTCCTTCTCCCGCTTGCAAAAAGCCGACCCTGTGCTGGGTGTAGATATGGCCTCTACCGGAGAAGTGGGCTGTATTGCCGTCGATACATCCGAAGCCGTGCTGAAGAGTATGCTCTCCGTAGGCTACCGGATTCCGGAAAAAAACATTTTGCTTTCAACCGGAACGGCCAAGCAGAAAGTAGATATGCTGGACGCAGCCCATTTGCTGTCGGAAAAAGGATTTCACCTCTTTGCCACAGGCGGAACCCACCGTTTCCTGCACGAAAACGGAATAGACAGCACGCAAGTGTACTGGCCCAGCGAAGAAGGTAAGGAACCCCAGGCGCTCCGTCTGCTTCATGAGAAAAAGATCGACATGGTCGTGAATATTCCGCGGGATCTTTCGGCCGGCGAGTTGGACAACGGTTATAAAATACGCCGCGCATCCATCGACCTGAACATTCCTCTGATAACGAATGCCCGTCTGGCAGATGCCTTCATTACAGCTTTTTGTACATTGAGTATACACGATATCCAAATCAAAAGCTGGAAAGAATACAAATAAAGTGCGGAGTGACAGATCTTTTTCGTTTTATAAAAACATACATGCCGATTACAGAATATATCCCTGTTTGAGAAAATATACGACTTGTTTCTTTATTATGTGTAAAACTATTATATTTGTTGGTATAATTAGTTTTAAACAGGATGATAAGTAAAAAAGTTATTGCTCAACAAATGGGTGAAATCATATCCCATACCATAAGTAACGACGCCACCGAGAAACTGGCGTCTATTTTAGTACACATGGAGCTGGAGAAAAACGAATTTCTGCTGAAAGAAGGAGAAATCAGCGATTTGGTGTACTACGTAAAAAGAGGACTTCTCAGGCAGTTCTGTTATAAGAACGGAAAAGAACTGACGGAGCATTTTGTTTGTGAGGAGAATATATTTATTTGTATTGACAGTTTTTTTTATCAAAAACCTACTCATGCAATGATTGAAGCCTTAGAACCGGTTGTATTGTACGGCATTCCTTACAAACCTTTTATGGAGCTGGCTCAGGAATACAGTGAAATCAGCCTTATGTATTGTAGAATAATGGAAATGATGCTGACAGGGATTCAGAGAAAGATATTCACTTTCCGGTTTGAAACGGCCAATGAACGTTATCAGCGCCTACTGAAAGAGCGTCCGGATATTATACAGCGTGTACCACTCGTATACATAGCATCCTATCTGCTGATGTCTCCCGAAACCTTAAGCCGGGTGCGGGCCGGAATATTAAACGGACATGCTTGATATATATCAATAAATCAACTGTGTTTCATTTAATTGATATAAATCAAGCAATGTTTGATATTTTATTCGGATATTTGCACCAGAGTAAAGGTGTAAGACTTTTTTTATGATTAGTTAAGCGAAAACCAAAATCTTAACTTTTTTATACACAGATGGATTAGGTTAGTTTTTGATTCTCAGAGGGGCAATGTTTCATTACATTGCCCCTCAAATTTTTGCAGACAGGTGAATAGTGAACAGTGAATAACGAATAGTGAACAGTGAATAGTGGCTAGCAGTTAATTAGTCACTATTCGTTATTCACTGTTCACTAAATCAAGGAACATACGTCTCCGTGACGGTACTCCATGGTCCTTTCTCTCCGCGAGAGTTTTCCCAGCGCAGGGCGAGGTAGAGTGTGCGCCCGTGGTCGTGGCCGCTGAAGGACAGGATGGCGGGCGTGGCGGTGTCGAAGACCGAATTGGTCAGGTCTTCGGCGTCGGTGACGGGGGTATCGGAGAAGTTCCACCGAATTTCTACGCCGTGCTGGCCTTCGGGTTTGGCACGTTTGGGCGTTTCGTCGGTTCCGTCGTAGTAGTCAATCTGAATCCGGTGGGCCGAGAGCTGGGAGAGCTTGTAGGCCGGAGCTTCGGTGGCTACGGGGGCGGGGGTACGCTCGTCGGCGGGGCGTGG
>JAISMW010000085.1 GCA_031276545.1 Tannerellaceae bacterium | reverse complement strand
CTCCGTAGCCATACTCACAATTCAATCTAATCACTTCATTAAAATACGTTCGCTGTTTCTTCGTTCTTAATTGCATCTTTAACTCTTTTGGGGAGTCAACTTTTTCTAGCGAAAGACAGATCGTCCGGCATTTAAGCGTGTAGTACAGGAACTTAAGTGCGTATCTCCGACGCAGATTCAGGGCAGAAGACGGCAAAACGGTTACTCTTACGCTCGCCCACGTGGTGGAAGCAACCTCTTCCGGGGGTTATCCAAAAGATTGCAACCCGGTTGCATGTATATACAGGTATCTTTGCCTCCGAAACATTTATTCAATCGTATTACACTATGTCTGCACATACCTCTCCCCTTCCGTGCGGCTGCGGCTGCAACCCGGGCAAAAGCCCGGAGAAAAAGTCCGGAACGGCCTGGAAAGTCTATCTTCCGGTTGCCGCAAGTTTGCTGCTGCTGATGGCAGGAATTGCCCTGGAACGGCTGGCCGGAGCGTTCTTTCCGTCCACCCTGCGGCTGCTCTGGTATGCGGTCGCTTATGCGCCCGTAGGATTCCCGGTGATGAAGGAAGCTTGGGAAACTGTCCGGAAGAAGGATTTCTTCAACGAATATACGCTGATGCTGACGGCCACCCTCGGCGCTTTCCTTATCGGCGAATATCCGGAGGGAGTAGCCGTCATGCTGTTCTATGCCGTAGGCGAACTGTTTCAGGAATCGGCCGTCAGCAAAGCCCGAAACCACATCAGGGCGCTGCTGGATATACGCCCCGACACGGCTACGGTACGGAGAAACGGAACCTTCGCGGAGGTCGCGCCCGAAGAGGTCTGCCCCGGCGAAATCCTGCAGGTGAAGGCCGGCGGTAAAGTGCCGCTCGACGGAGTGCTGCTGTCGGATGCCGGAAGTTTCAACACCTCCGCGCTGACCGGCGAGAGCCGTCCGCACACCCTGCGCGCCGGCGAGACGGTACTGGCCGGCATGTTCAGCATCGACAGGGCGGTAGAGATAAAGGCTACCAAAACCTGGACAGACAGTTCCCTGGCGAGGATCCTGGAGATGGTGCAGGAAGCCGGCTCGCGCAAGGCGAAAACGGAGCTGCTGATTCGCCGGTTCGCCAAAGTCTATACGCCGGCCGTCTTCCTCCTGGCGCTGCTCATCGCCACCGTACCTTATTTCGTCGTGACCGGCTACGTGTTCGGCGAATGGCTCTACCGCGCCCTGGTATTCCTGGTCATCTCCTGCCCCTGCGCCCTGGTTATTTCCGTCCCGCTGGGATATTTCGGCGGCATAGGGGCTGCCTCGCGCAACGGAATCCTTTTCAAGGGCGCCAATTTTCTGGATTTGATGGCCTCGCTCAATACGGTGGTGATGGACAAGACGGGCACGCTCACCAAAGGCGTCTTCCGCGTGCAGGAGGTGGTGTCCGTGCTGTACGAACCGCAGGACTTCCTGCGCATGACGGCCTCGCTCGAGGCCTGCTCTTCGCATCCGGTGGCCAAAGCCATTGCAGAGGCTTCGCCCGGTTTGGCCGATGGCGGCGAGGCAAAGCAGGTGGAGGAAATAGCCGGAATGGGCATCCGGGGATATGTCGGGGAGGATGAAGTCCTGGCGGGCAACCGCCGGCTGATGCAGCGCTACGGCATCGAATACGACGCCCGGATCGACTCCCTGACGGATACGGTGGTGACGGTAGCCGTCAACCGCCGATACGCCGGCTGCATCCGCATCGCCGACGAAGTGAAGGAGGACGCCGCGCAGGCCATACGCGACATGCACGCACAGGGCGTCCGGCAGACGGTGATGCTCAGCGGAGACCGATCCGCCATTACCGGACGGGTAGCCCGCGAGATTGGTGTCGGCGAGGCTTTCGGCGACCTCCTCCCCGAAGGGAAGGTGAAGCATCTGGAAGCCCTGAAAGCCGATCCGCGGAAGGTGGTAGCTTTCGTGGGCGACGGCATCAACGACGCACCGGTACTGGCGCTTAGCGACGTGGGCATTGCCATGGGAGGAATGGGTTCGGAGGCCGCCATCGAGATTGCCGACGTGGTGATACAGACCGACCAGCCCTCCAGAATAGCCGTCGCCATCCGCATCGCGAAGGCAACCCGGCGGATCGTGAAGCAAAACATCACGCTGGCTGTCGGCGTCAAATTCACGGTCATGCTGCTGGGCGCCCTGGGGATCGCCACGATGTGGGGAGCCGTCTTTGCCGACGTGGGCGTAGCTTTGCTGGCCATACTGAATGCCGTCCGTATCCTGAGCATGAAGTTTACATCCTGACGAAGCCCCCCTGCGAGCGGATATGCTCCATCAGGCTGCCGTATACCGGACTGGCCGACAGAAGCGGAGGATTGCCGATGATGAACAGTTGTTTCCTCGCCCTGGTGATGGCCACGTTTAGTTTCCGGTCGATCAACTGTCCGTCTTCCTCAAAGACCGTGGCTCCGATAAAATCCGGTTGGTCGGCCTGATTCATACATACGCTGAACAGAATGATGTCGCGCTGCGAACCCTGATACCGCTCCACCGTATCCACCGTAATGCCGTTCAGTTCGGGAATGCCGAGCAGGTGAATCTCCCTTCGGATCAGTCCGATCTGATTCCGGTAAGGCGTAATGACGCCCAGCGTCGTGCCGGCCGAAAACGCCAGCGCGTTCAGTTGGTACAGCCGGTAGATGTTCCCTGCCAGTTCCTTCACGATGCGGGCTTCGTGGAAGTTCCTCTTTTCTTCTCCGTTCCCTTCCGACGCAATAAACGCGAGGCGCCTGGTGGCAATAAGCTGCTGAAAGGGATTCTCCCCGTCCCTCAGCCGGTAATAATCCAGCGGTTCCGTCTGATGCGGATTCCCCGCATTCCGCAGCATGCCCCGATAGAAAGCCCTGTTCGGAAACGAAGCAATCTCGCCGTGCATCCTCCCCTGCGTACACAGCATCCCCAGTACGGGCGACTGCGCATCGTCTTTGTGCAGGCCGTACAGCCGTTCGAACAGCGAGCGCCTCCTGTCGCGCAGACCGGCGCGGTGCAGGCCGGGATGATCTACCCTCGACGCCTCTCCGTCCTGCAGCACAATGGCCGGAAGCTGTTTGTGGTCGCCTATCAGGATAAACTTCCCCACGGCATTCCCCCCGCACGCATCCCCGGCGGAAAGGATACTCAGCAGATGAGGCTCCGGTATCTGGGAAGCCTCGTCCACAATGGCCACCTGAAAACGCAGCAGCCCGAACAGCTCCATCCTGCCGGATACCGACGCCACCGTACCCGCAAAGAGGCGGCATCCCCGGAGCATCTCCCTCACCTCCTCCCGGCTGCTGCACGCTTCCATCACGCGGTGCAGCAGCCGGGAGCGGTATTCCTCCCGGCACGCCCATTCCATCCCGATGCGGATGTAGGAGGCGTCCTCCACCCGCTCCAGCGCATCGCAGATTTCGTCCACCGCGCGGTTCGTATACGCCAGCAGGAGGATGCGGCAGGAGGGATCCTGCAGAAACTCTTCCACCATCGACTTCAGGGCGATGGACGTCTTCCCCGTTCCCGGAGGCCCCGCCAGCAGGAAATAGTCGTTCGCCTGTTTGGCCTTGAGCACGACGCCGTCTATTTCGGGCGACAGATAGCGCCCCCTCAGCCTCGCCCCTCCGTCGTGCGAAGGCTTCCGCAGATTCAGCAGCAGGTCTTTCCGGTCTCGATTCGCCTGCAGGAAATCATACAGACCGCGGTACATGGCGGCGTAGGATACATCCGGGAAATCATGCTCCACGGCATACAGGCTGTCCGGCGGAAATACGGACGGGTTGCGCTGCCGGAACCGCAGCCCCACGGTGATCTCGCCGGGCGACAGCTCGCGGATGGAACCTTTGAAGATCTGTTTGCACGTCACATTGTCCTCCGGCCGGTTCCGCTCATACAGAATGACGATATCCCCCTGCCTGAAATTCGGCAGGAAATCATCCGGACAGGGAGGAATACGCAGGCGGATGAAGGGCGTCTCCGCTTCGCACATATTCTCGCATATAGACAGATCGGCCAGCAAATCGCCCGCCTCCAGCTTCTCTTCCGCCGTCGACAGCCACAGGGAAGCAATCCCCCGGCTGCCGCCGGATCCTCCGCCCGTCTTAAAAAGATAATGCTCGCGGGTCACAAACGTGTACAGGCTGCGGAAGTAGGCCGTTTCAAGCTCCGTAGCCCGGTCGAACACCGAACGAAAGGCCATAATACCGGGCACGATGTAGCGTTCCAGGAATACCGGATTGGCCGTCCGATCCGTTATCAGCACAGCGGGCGAAAGGCTGCGCAGGAGCGCCTCCGTCCGTTCGCCGCTCTCATCGCACGAAACGCTGTGCTCGGTAGCCACAATCCGGTTGCGGATATGCATGATTTCCCGCATGGCCTCCGCAGAGGGAGGAGGCGACAGACGCAGCCCGGCGCCCGGAGCGGCATACCTGGAGTACAGCACAAACATATCGAAACCGACCGGATCCGTACCGAGCGCCCGCTGCACCATCCACCGGTACATCCAGGTCTGCGCCTGATGGTTCGTTCCAATCAGCCGGCAGTTCGATTCGGGAAACGGCGCCTTGCCCGCCTTCAGCTCCACCACGCAGCGCTTCCCCCCCGCGGGATGCAGTTGCAGGAAGTCCAGCCGGCCGTGCAGCCCCAGGTCTTCGCAGATAAAATTCGGCTCCAGGACGCCCTGTTCCCGGTCGATTTCCCTTTCGGGAAACTCCTCCGCTATCACGCGCCGTATATTGCAGAACTGCTCCCCGGCATCGCGGAAAAAAGCCGCATGAATATCCTCGCAGGCCGAAAACTCCAGAGGCGCCGCCCGGAACGCCTTTTTTATCGCCTCGAGGCACACCACCGGGCGGGCAGGGTCTTCGTTCACCAGTTCGTCCAGAAACAAGTTCGCCATATTTCCCATCAGAATATGCCGGCTCTTCGGAGGAGGCGCCAGCCGGCTCCAGATAAAATTCAGCGGATGCGCCCCATAGGGTTTCATACATTCGGCCAACGAGCTGACGTCCACCAGATAGTCCGGTTCCAGCACCGTCAGTTCGGGGACGCAGCAGCCGTCCCCGTCCACCGTCACATCAATCAGGTTCAGCCGGCAACCCTCCCACAGCAGATCCGCCAACTGCACATCCGCCCCGTCGCGACGATACACCACCCTCACCTCCCTCTCCCGGCAGCGGGCATAAATAAACCGTTCATCCGTATGCGACACCGTGACCCTCATTTTCCTTTCCATCCGTATTCCTCCACTATTTTTTTGAGGCTCAAAGATAGAGAAATAGTGAACAGCGAACAGGGAACGCCCCTTGGAGGTATCATTAAGGTATATATTCCGGTGCGAAGTCATGATCGACACGTTGATCAAGGGATCGCACCGGTGCGAAGTCATGATCGACACGTTGATCAAGGGATCGCAGCCGTGCGATCTCATGATCGACACGTTGATCAAGGGATCGCAGCCGTGCGATCTTGTGATCGACACGTTGATCAAGAGATCGCACCGGTGCGAAGTCATGATCGACACGTTGATCAAGGGATCGCAGCGGTGCGAAGTCATGATCGACACGTTGATCAAGAGATCGCAGCGGTGCGAAGTCATGATCGACACGTTGATCAAGGGATCGCAGCGGTGCGAAGTCATGATCGATACGTTGATCAAGGGATCGCATCCGTGCGATCTCATGATCGATACCTTGATCAAGGGATCGCACCGGTGCGACGCAAAGAGAGCATGGCGGGCGTCCCGTTGTGGCTACTGCGGTTGTTATGTGAAAATCAGAAGAATCAAAGCTCGGACAATCATGCAGGGCCGGCCGCTATTCACTAATCACTGTTCACTATTCGTTATTCACTATTCACTAATCACTGTTCACTATCCGCTATTCACTGATCATTATATTTACTGTTTTATCGAGGATAAGCCCTTATTCGTCGATAAATACCCGTTAAAGGACGTTTTTTGTTTGAGTAAATGGCAATGTCGTTCTATTTTTGTTCCTCCAAATGTGAGATTTGATATATAACAATAATTCAATTTTAAATGAGAAAATTTGTGTGTGTTAAAAAGATGATGCCGGTGGCGGGAATATGCCTGTTGTCGGCAACTTTTGCTTTACAGGCTCAGGAACAGCCTCTGACGCTCGACTTGAACAGGGCGCTGGAGATTGCCATGAGTGAAAACCCTACGGTGAAAGTGGCCGATCAGGAAATTGAAAAGAAGAAATATGCACGGAAAGGTGCTTATGCTGCCTTGTTTCCCCAAATCAGCCTGAGCGGCGATTATAGCCGTACGCTGAAGAAACAGGTGATGTATATGGATATGGACGGTGGCTTCGGTCTGGAAAGTATGATGGAGCCGACGTTCAGGGGTATTGAGCAGACGTTCGCAAGCCAGGTGCCCGGCTATACGCCCGGTACGCTGATGAAGGAGATTATTGCCGCTTCGCCTCCGCCCGATCCTTCGGCCGGCGCTGAGGGTATTTCCATCGGGCGCGACAACAACTGGAGCACAGGCTTTACGGCCGGTATGCCGCTGGTCAATGCGGCGCTGTGGAAAAGCCTCTCCATTTCGGCTATCGACGTGGAACTCTCTGTGGAGCAGGCTCGCGCTTCGAAGATTGATATGGCCAACCAGGTGAAGAAAAGTTATTACGGCGTGCTGCTGGCGAATGATTCCTACCGCGTGTTCAAGGAAAGCTACGACAATGCCGTGGCAAACTACCGGGATATAAAGAACAAGTTCGACCAGGGAATGGTGGCGGAATACGACCTGATACGCGCCGGCGTGTCGGTGAAGAATCTGGAGCCCAATCTGCTTCAGGCCGAGAATGCGGCGACGCTGTCCAAATGGCAGTTGAAAGCTTTGCTGGGCGTCGACCTGGAGCTGGCGATTGAATGTGAAGGGCGGCTCTCGGATTTCGAGTCCGAACTGTTTGCCGATTATGTGTCCACCCTGGACGACGTTGGGCTGGACGACAACAGTACGCTGAAGCAGCTCGACATTCAGGCCAGACTGCTGAAGGGTACGCTCGAGATGCAGAAGCTGGATTTCCTGCCCACCCTGTCGCTCTCGGCGCTGTATCAGTGGAGCTCGATGAACAACGACTTCCGGTTCCGCGATTACCGCTGGAATCCGTATTCGATGGTAGGCCTGTCGGTGAGCATGCCGATCTTTTCGGGCGGCAGCCGGCTGAACAAGGTGAAGCAGACCCGTGTGTCTCTCCACCAGTTGGGGCTGCAGCGGGATGATGCGGAGCGGAGCCTTCAGTTGGCCGTCAAGCAGTTCAGGGACAATATGCGTACCTGCGTGAAGCGCTTCGACGCTGCGCAGAAGGGCGTGGAGCAGGCCGGACGCGGATACGAGATCGCCCGCAAACGCTACGATACCGGCGCCGGTACCCTGCTGGAAATGAATGATGCCGAACTGGCCATGATGCAGGCAAAGCTGAACTTCAACCAGGCTATATACGATTATATGACGGCTAAGTCCGAACTGGAAAAGATAGAAGGAAAACAATATGTAAAATGATAATTATAATACCCAACGATCAATATGAGAACAAGTAATGTATTCAAACTCGCTCCGGTGACTGCCCTTATTTTGCTGATGTCGTGTGCCCAGGGAGCGCAAAAAACCGGAGAAACTGCCGAAGAAACAAATACGAAACCGAAAGTGAAACTGGAAACTGTGCATATACAGGATGTGGAACAGCTCGGCGAATTTACGGCCACGGTGCTTGCCGGAGTGTCCAACAAGATAGCTCCCCAGGCGCCGGTACGTATCCGGAAGCTGCACGTGGAAGTGGGCGACCATGTATCCTCCGGCCAGCTTCTGGCTACGATGGATACGACCAGCCTGCGGCAGACAAAGATTCAGATAGACAACCAGGAAACGGAGTTCCGGCGGATTGACGAACTGTACAAAGTGGGAGGCGTCTCCAAATCGGTGTGGGACGCGCAGAAAACAGCCCTTGAGGTATCGAAGGAAGCGTACCGGAATCTGCAGGAAAACAATCAACTGCTAAGTCCTATATCCGGACTGGTGACGGCGCGCAATTACGACAGCGGCGATATGTACAGCGGCGCTCTTCCGGTGTATGTGGTGGAACAGATTCGCCCCGTAAAGCTGATGATCAATGTGTCGGAAAGCTATTTCACCAAAGTGAAGAAGGGCATGGATGCCGACATCCGGCTGGATGTGTACGGCAGCGAAGTATTCAAAGGTAGGGTGAGCCTGATTTATCCGACCATCGATCCGTCAACCCGTACCTTCCCCGTGGAACTGCGGATAGCGAATCAGGACGAACGGGTTCGTCCGGGGATGTTTGCGCGGGTCACGATGAACTTCGGCTCCCTGCAGCGTGTGGTGGCTCCCGATCTTTCCATCGTGAAGCAGACCGGTTCGGGCGACCGTTACATTTATGTATATCAGCCGGACGGTACGGTGTCGTATCGGAAAGTAGCGCTTGGCCGCCGTTTGGGAGACCGGTATGAGATTCTTTCCGGAATAGAAGATGGCGACCGCGCGGTGGTGTCCGGTCAGAGCCGGCTGACAAACGGCGCGGAAGTAGAGATAGTAAATTAAGAAAAACAGTAATCTATGAGTTTATATTCAACAGCGGTAAAAAAGCCCGTTACGACGGCGCTGATCTTTGTGGCAGTCGTGATTGTCGGTCTTTTTTCCTTAACCCGGTTATCTATCGATTTGCTTCCTAAAATCGACATGAACATGATCATGGTGATGACGGCCTATCCCGGTACCAGCGCGGCGGATATCGAGATGAACGTGTCGAAGCCACTGGAAAATACACTGAACAGCGTGAGCAACCTGAAAAACATCACGTCGCAGTCGCGCGAGAATATTTCCATCATCACGCTGGAATTTGAATACGGTTCGGATACGGACGTGGCGACCAACGATGTGCGCGACAAGCTGGAGATGGTGAAGTCGGTACTGCCCGAAGACGCGGCAAGTCCCGTCATCTTTAAATTCGGCACCGACGACATCCCGATCATCATGCTTTCGGTTACGGCCGAAGAGAGTACCAATTCGCTCTACAAGATTCTGGACGACAAGGTGGCCAACCCCCTGGCCCGCATCAACGGCGTGGGAGCCGTCTCGGTGGCAGGTACGCCCGTGCGCGAGCTTCAGGTCTACTGCGACCCGTACAAACTGGAGGCCTACGGGCAAACCATCGAAAGCATCTCGGCTATCATCGCCCAGGAAAACCGCAATACGCCGGGCGGCGTAATAGACATCGGCTCGAATACGTACTCCCTGCGCGTGCAGGGGGAGTTTACGGACGTCAACCAGTTGCTCGACCTGGTGGTAGGAAGCCGCGACCGCAAGACGGTGTATCTCCGTGATGTGGCCTATGTGCAGGATCATGTGGAGGAACGTGCCCAGGAAACGTACAACAACGGAATCCGCGGCGGCATGATTGTCATCCAGAAACAGTCCGGCGCCAACTCGGTGGAGATAGCCGAAAAAGTACACGAAAAGCTTCCCGAAATACAGGCCGGCCTGCCTTCGGACGTAAAGCTGGGCGTCATCATGGATTCGTCCGAAAACATCGTGAATACGATCGATTCGCTGGTCGAGACGGTTATCGTCACGTTCCTTATCGTGATGCTGGTTGTACTGGCCTTTCTCCGTCGGTGGCGCGCCACCTTTATTATCGTGCTGACGATCCCTATTTCGCTGATCGCCTCGTTTGCCTATCTGATGGCGTCGGGGAATACGCTGAATATAATTTCGATGAGTTCGCTGTCTATTGCCATCGGTATGGTGGTGGACGATGCGATCGTGGTGCTGGAAAATATCACCAAGCATATCGAGCGCGGCAGTACGCCGAAGCAGGCCGCCATCCACGCCACGAATGAAGTAGGGCTTGCCGTGATGGCCTCCACCCTTACGATACTGGCGGTGTTCCTGCCCTTTACGATGGTCACTTCGGGAATTGCCGGTATTATGTTCAGACAACTGGGCTGGATTGTAACCATTGTAATTACAGTATCGCTCATTTCCGCCCTGACGCTCACTCCCATGCTCTGTTCGCAGATGCTTCGCCTGGATCCGAAAAAAGGCCGGCTGTACGCCTTTTTCTTTGCACCCGTAGAAAAAGCGCTGAACGGGCTGGATACGGGCTATTCGCATTTTGTGGACTGGGCTGTCCGCCACAGGAAGACGGTGATGGCCGGTGTAACCCTTATCTTCATCGGCAGTCTGTTCCTGATACCTACCATCAAGACGGAATTTTTCCCTACGCAGGACAATGCACGCATCGGCATCAACATAGAACTCCCTATCGGAACGCGGCAGGATATTACCCGTGAACTGGCGCACAGGATAGACAGCGAATTCCGTACAAAATATCCGGAAATAGAAATATCGAACTACACGGAAGGACAGGCAGACAGCGACAATACCTGGGCGCAGATGAGCAATAGCGGCACGCATATCATCGAGTTCAACATCAGCCTGTACAGCGTGGGAGAACGGAAGCAGATGAGCGGCTCCGAAAGAGGACTGACCGAGATCTGCGAACTGATACGCAAAGACCTGGAAGAATATCCCGAAATCAAACGGTTTGAAGTACTGGCCGGAGGCGGCAATATGATGGGAGGCGAAACCGCTGTGGACGTGGAAATATACGGTTTTGATTTCTCGCAGACGGATGCCATCGCCAACGAAATAGCCCGGCGCCTGAGAAACAATCAAGGCATATCCCAGGTAACGGTCAGCCGCGAAGATTATATCCCCGAATACCAAGTTGATTTCGACCGCGAGAAACTTGCCATCAACGGCTTGAACGTAACGACGGCCTCCATGTATATGCGCAACCGTATCAACGGTTCGGTGGCCTCCCTCTACCGTGAAGACGGCGACGAGTATAACATCCGTGTGCGTTATGCCCCTCAGTTCCGTCAGTCGCTGGAAGATATCGAAAACATCGTAATCTATAACAGCGCCGGTCAGGGCGTCCGTATCCGCGAAGTGGGACAGGTGGTGGAACGTATGACGCCGCCAACCATCGAACGCAAAAACCGTGAGCGCGTAATTACCGTATCGGCCATCGCCGCGGAAGGCGCCGCATTAAGCGACATCGTGGAAGCCGCCAATGCCGAAATGAAGAGCATGGAAATCTCTCCGGAAATTAGCTGGCAACTGGCCGGTACCTATCAGGACCAGCAGGAGACATTCGGCGACCTGGGCTTGCTGATGCTGCTGATTCTTATCCTGGTCTTTATTGTGATGGCGGCACAGTTCGAATCGCTGGTCGATCCGTTTGTCATCATGTTCTCCATTCCGTTTGCCTTTGTGGGCGTTTTACTGGGTTTGTCCGTCACACAAACGCCGCTGGGCGTCATGGCGCTCATCGGTTTGATTATGCTGATAGGTATAGTGGTGAAGAACGGGATTGTGCTGATAGATTATACCATACTCTGCCGCGAAAGAGGGATGAGCATCATCACAGCTTGCGTGGCTGCCGGCAAATCCCGTCTCCGACCGGTATTGATGACCAGTTTGAGCACCGTATTAGGGATGCTTCCGCTGGCATTGGGAACAGGCGAAGGTTCCGAAATGTGGCATGCCATGGGTATGACGGTGGCTTGGGGGCTTTCCATTTCTACGCTGATTACCTTAATCATTGTCCCGGTTATCTATTGCGTATTTGCAGCCAACGGATTAAAGCGAAAAAGAAAAAAAATTAAAAAAAATCGGGTTTTGGTGAACTATAATACAATCTAATCAGTTATAATAATATGAAAGCAATATTTATATCATTCAACCAGGCATATTATGACGCAATTCTGACTATTATGGATCGAAACGGTATCAGAGGCTATACGTATTGGGAAGACGTGCAGGGACGCGGAAGCAAAAAAGGCGAACCTCATTACGGCACTCATGCCTGGCCGACAAAAAATTCTGCTATCTTTGCTGTTGTAGAAGATGAGAAGGTTGCAGTTTTTTTAGATTTATTGCATAAGCTGGATTTGCGAACAGAGGCACAGGGATTGCGTGCCTTTGTATGGAATGTTGAACAATTAATATAGTCATAAAAAGAGAAGTAATTAATAATTTAAGCAATAAAAGACGAAGAGGCTACTTTAGTGTAGCCCTCGTCTTTGCTATTTTAACACATTGTATTATGGCAACGAAAGAGCATTTTAAAATTCTTCTTTTTGAAAAGAATGAGAGTATCGGACAACTGCTTTGTGAGTTTATGCGGATGAACGATTTTTACGCAGATATGTACAACAATCCGGAAGAGAGTTATGAAGCTTTTGCAACAGGGAAATATTCAATTTGTATAATCAGCCTTGACGTGTCTTCCCTTCAGGAAGATTTCGCTCTCATCAAAAGAATGAAATCATTCAACCCCGATATTATGCTGATTTTCCTCGCCACAAACCCCACTATTGAAACCATTACACAGGCTTACGTCCTGGGGGCGGATGATTTTATCCGCAAACCTTTTATCCTGGAAGAGCTGCAAATGCGTATCATTGCCATCATCAGACGCTCTCATACATTCGGGAATCTGAATGTGCCGACTTATCAAATAGGGAAATATCTGTTTGAACCCAAGAAGCAGACACTGACGATAGACAATGTTTGCAACAAAATAACCACCAAGGAATCCGAATTGCTTAAATATATGTGTGAGAATATGAATTCGCTGGTCTTGCGCGAAGACGTTCTGAAAACAGTGTGGAAAAATAATTCATGCTACAATGCCCGAAGCATGGATGTATATATCACCAAGCTTCGCCGTTTGTTGAAAGGCGATAATCGTGTAGGCATAGTAAACGTCCATGGAAAAGGATACAAGCTGCTGGTAATATAGCGGCCGGAAAAACGGAACCACATATTTAGCCTTAAAACACACTGATCATGAAAAGGACATTACGTTTACGGAAAAAATAAGTTATCTCTCTAAAATTAGAAAACAAATGAGAATTCATTTAAAAACAAGTAACAACAAAGAACTCGTATCCTTCAATTACCAGCCCAAGTTGGTTGGAGTTCTTCACAAATGGTTTGGCCTAAATGAAATGCATGGAAATCCGGCCTTATATTCTTTCTCGTGGCTAATGAATGCGGAAGTGGATAAAAATGGTTTGAATTATCCTGATGGAGCAAAGATTTTCATGAGTTTTCACCAGGAGGAACATTTAAGGCAAGTTGTAAAATCCATCATGAAAGATCCTGAAATGTGTTTTGGGATGAAAGTAGTGGACCTGACTATTGCAGAGAATCCCGATTTCAGCAATCGGACGATATTTCAATGTGCAAGCCCCATTTTTGTCCGGCGTTTTGAAGGCGAAAAGAACACCCATTACACCTTTGAAGATCCTGAATCCGGAACGTTCCTGGAAAAAACATTATTGCATAAAATGAAAATAGCCGGTTTACCGGAAGATGAGAGTCTGAAAATAAGATTTGACACTTCAGTAAACGGAGCAAGAACAAAAATTATCGACTACCGGGGCATTAAAAACAAAGTAAACTTATGCCCGGTAATCATCGAGGGAAAACCGGAAACCAAACTGTTTGCCTGGAATGTGGGAGTAGGAAATTCAACAGGGATTGGATTTGGAGCGATATATTGAGGGAAATACAGATACTTATGTACTACATCGTAAAATATTCAGGCACATTTGGTTTTATAAAACCATGGACGGCGGTAAGAGATTCGGAAACTTACAGCCAGCAGTTTCTTACGCCTTCTATTGTTGAGGGCATTGAAAAAAAGTTATTTCCAGAGTTATTGTCTGATAAGGGAAAAATATCAAAAATTGTTCGCTATCGATTGAATTATTGTGGCATTGACTCTCAACAGGAGAGAACTTGGTCTAAGGGAGGGTTTGTGGCAAATTGTGAAAAAGGTATATATAAAACTAATATGGGAATTATAAACAGAGGTGTTTTGCTTCATCCAAATCTCTATTTGGCATTTCACAGTGAAACAGATGCGCAAAGGGCATTTACTCAGGCAATTTGTCTCTGTAGAAATGAAGATCTGATATTCCCTGAAGAATTAATACAAATGGGAAAAGAAGATTTCGAGAAAATAGATGGTTTTGAGTTATTATTTTCTTCGGAAAACAGTTTCAAAGTTGGCTATAATCGCTTTGACAACTGTTCGGAAATGGTTGGAGAACTTATTGTTTATGGTAATCCGATTCGTAATTTGTAATGAAAACACTTGAACAAATATTAGCAAAAAGTGTCAATTATGGCAATATCACTTTGCTTGCACATACACAACAAGTAGTTCAAGCAATAAAAGTTTTTGCCGCTTATTTTGATTTTTCATTTAATATTGAAATTGCTTGTAAGGGTGCGATATTGCACGATTTAGGGAAAGCGCACAATCATTTTCAGAATAAAATCAGTGATATCAATACCAAGTCTTTATCTGAAAAAAGAGAAGAAAGTTACATTCATCGCCACGAACTTTCGTCATTGGCTTTTTTGCCTGTTTTCCCAAAAGAGGAATGGCATATATTGATAGATATGATTGTTGCTCACCACAAATCGATTGAAAATGATCCGGAAGAAAGAGGAATACTTGATTTAGACCAAAATAACAGACATTGGATAGCTAATCATTTGAAAAATTGGGAAGAATGGAGTAAATACGGATTACAAATACTGGAGATATTCGGTTATCATAAAGATGAAATAACATTAGATGAAGCAAAAAGTGCGCTGAAACATGTCG
>JAISMW010000033.1 GCA_031276545.1 Tannerellaceae bacterium | reverse complement strand
AGACCCGGGAAATTATCCGGCCGGGACGCAGTGTGAAACGGAACAAAAAAACTAAAAAGTTATATTCAATGAATTACAGGAGGTTATAGCTGTTTCTTAAGTAAACGACATTGAATAACTAATAGTGAACAGTGAATAGTGAGCAGTGAATACGAACTGTTCACTATTCACTGTTCACTATTCGTTGCTCACTGTTCCTACAGGCTGAAGCCGGCGTGCAGGCCTATGAAGTGGGTGGCGGTTCCGTCGAAAGAGCGTATGTAGCGGTAGTTGGGGGAGATTTGAAAGTTCTTCAGGGGATGATATTCCAGACCGGTGATGAAGACGGTTTCGTGGGCTATCCCGTTCCAGTTCAGCGTGTGGATGGAGGGCGACTGCGTGTCGACGTAGTCGTAGCGGGCGTAGAGGTCGAATTTGCGGCCGAGCGCTACGCCGCTGTACAGGGAGAGGCCGTAGTAGTTGCCTCCGTCGACGAATTGTTTTGATTGCTGATAGTTGAACTCGCTTCCGATGGAGAAGCGGGCGTTGCGGTATCCGGCAAAGAGCGCCAGGGTGCGCTGGTTTTTGTTGCCGGAGGAGGTGAGATTGTCTGTTTCTAAGGACGTATGGCGGTTTTCATCCAGATAGGCGCGCAGGATAAGTCCGCCGACGGGGCGGAAGGTGGCGCCCAGGGCAAGGCGGTTCAGACTGCCGGTACGGTTTTGTATGATATCGTCTCCGCGGATGAGGGAGGCGTCGGCTTCGAACCAGCGGGTGAAGCGGTATCCGGCAGTGATTCCCAGGTCGGAGGAGGCTCCGAAGCCGTTCAGGTCCTGGAAGGATTTTTCGAGGTAGCGGCGTCCCCAGAAGGCTTCCTGTTCGGAGAACTGCGAGAGGTCTACGAGGCCTCCGCTTATGTACAGGTTTTTCCATGCCCAGCGGGCATAGGCGTAATGGAAATGTACGCCTCGTCCGTTTTGCGTGGCGTTGATGTCGACTACGCTTACGGCCGAGAGCGAGGGGGTGAGCTGATAGCTGTATCCCAGGCGGGAGCGTGTGAGGCTGAAGCCCGGCGTTTGGCTTTCGCTTCCTATTCCTGCCGTATAGTCGGCGAAGAGTACGATGATGGGGCTTCCCGATGGTTTGAAGTCTGCCGTTTCCTGTGCGTACAGGCTGCTGAAGGAGCAGGAAAGGCATCCGAAGGCGGCGAGGGTGATGGCCTTGCCGTCGAAAAATCTGTGTTTGCTTTTGGTTTGTTTTCTCATGATTTCCTGTTTTTTTGAATGTAGTCCCAAAGGAAATAAAAAGTTGCGGATGGCGGGCGATTTCTGTTCATAATAACGAAAAGGAAACGGCTTATACCGACTGGAGCCGGTTTGGGGCTTGCCGTTCTGCGGAGGTCTGCCGGTTCATTTCTTCCAGCAGGCGGCAGGCGGTGTCTACGGTTGGGATGTCTTTGATTGCGATGCTGCGCTTGCTGTTCTGTTCGCGCAGGCTGCAGCGTCTGGGGTGTTCTTTTACGAAGGCGAGGAGTTTGTCGAAGGCTTCGCTTTCGTAATAGGGGCTGTTGGGGTTTTTCACCAGCAGGATGCTCATCTGTCCTTTTTTCAGGATGATTTTCTCCATGCCCAGTTCTCTGGCCAGGCGCCTGAGTCGCACGATGCGTATCAGTTCTTTTCCTTCTCTGGGGACTTTGCCGAAGCGGTCTTTCAGGCGTTCGGTGAAGGCGGCGATGTCGCGTTCGTCTTCCATTTTGTCCAGTTCGCGGTAGAGGGATATTCTTTCCGAGTCGTTGGGGATATAGGTGGGCGGGAACATGAGTTCGAGGTCGCTTTCCACAAAGGTTTCGCGCACGTACTCGCTGCCGCTGTCGCGTTCTCCGTTTTCGGGATTGGCGTAGAGGTCGGAGAATTCAGTGTTTTTCAATTCGTCTACGGCTTCTTCCAGTATTTTCTGATAGGTTTCGTATCCCAGGTCGGCGATGAAGCCGCTCTGTTCGGCTCCCAGCAGATTTCCAGCTCCGCGAATATCGAGGTCTTGCATGGCGATATGGATGCCGCTGCCCAGTTCGGCAAAGTTTTCGATGGCCTGCAGCCGTCTTCTTGCTTCCTGGCTGAGCGAGGAGAGGGGCGGCGAGAGGAGGTAGCAGAAGGCTTTGCGGTTGCTTCGTCCGACACGTCCGCGCAACTGGTGCAGGTCGGAGAGTCCGAACTGCTGTGCATTGTTGATGATGATGGTATTGGCATTGGGCACGTCGATGCCGTTTTCCACGATGCTGGTTGCGATGAGCACGTCGTACTCGTAGTTGATGAAGTCGAGCAGTACCTTTTCCAGTTTGGCCGGTTCCATTTGTCCATGTCCTACGCAGATGCGTGCGTCGGGTGTTTCGCGTCGAATCAGGGCTTCTATTTCGTAGATGTTCTGAATGCGGTTGTGGATGAAGAAGACCTGTCCGTTGCGGCTCATCTCGAATCCGATGGCTTCGCGGATCAGGTCGGGATTGAAGCGTTCCACGTCGGTCTGCACCGGATAGCGGTTGGGAGGCGGGGTGGTGATGTTGCTCAAGTCGCGTGCGCCCATCAGCGAGAACTGGAGCGTGCGGGGGATGGGGGTTGCCGTCATGGTGAGCGTATCCACGCCGGCTTTTATCTGCCTCAGTTTTTCTTTGACGGCCACGCCGAACTTCTGTTCTTCGTCTATGATGAGCAGTCCCAGGTCTTTGAAGCGGACGTCTTTGCTCACGATGCGGTGCGTGCCTATCAGTATGTCCACCTTTCCTTCTTTTGTGGCGTCGAGTATTTCCTTTATCTGAGCAGCGCTACGTGCCCGGCTGATGTAGTCGATCCGGCAGGGGAACTGTCGCAGGCGTTCCGAGAAGGTTTGAAAATGCTGAAAGGCGAGTACGGTGGTGGGCACCAGTACGGCCACCTGCTTGCTGTCGGCGACGGCTTTGAAGGCTGCCCTGACGGCTATTTCCGTTTTGCCGAATCCTACGTCTCCGCATATTAGGCGGTCCATGGGGCGGAGGTGTTCCATATCGCTTTTCACTTCGGCCGTAGCTTTTGTCTGGTCGGGGGTATCTTCGTAGATGAAGCCGGCTTCCAGTTCGTGCTGCATAAAGCTGTCGGGGCTGAAGGAGAATCCTCTTTCCTGCTTCCGTTTGGAATAGAGCAGAATCAGGTCGCGGGCGATGTCCTTCACCTTTGTTTTGGTTCTCTCCTTCATTTTCTCCCAGGCGCCTGTTCCCAGTTTGTTCAGTTTGGGAGGTTCTCCGCTGTCTTTCCCCTTGTATTTGGAGAGTTTGTGCAGGGAATGTATGCTTACGAAGATGATGTCGCTGTGCTGATAGATCAGTTTGACGGCTTCCTGTATTTTGCCGTTCACTTCCGTACGTACCAGTCCGCCGAACTGTCCGATGCCGTGGTCGATATGTACTACGTAGTCGCCTACGGCAAACTGGTTCAGCTCCTTGAGCGAGAGGCTTATTTTCCCGCTCCGCGCTTTATCGCTTTTCAGGTTGAATTTATGGAAGCGGTCGAACAGTTGGTGGTCTGTGAAGAAGCACATCCTCAGCGTTTCGTCGGAGAATCCCTCGTGCAGCGTTTTGTTTACGGCGGTGAAGGGTATGGGGTCGTTCCGGTCTTCAAAGATGGTGCGGATACGGGTTGCCTGTTTCTCCACATCGCTCAGTATATATAAGGTATAGTCTTTATCCAGGTATTTGTGGAAGGATTCGCTCACCAGGTCGAAGTTCTTGTGGAAGACAGGCTGCAATGACGTCTGAAATTCGAAGGTTGCGTCGGCTACACCTGCGGGACGCGCTCCGAGATGGATGTGCCGGAAGGCTGTGGCCTTGCGAAAGAAATACTCGCCGGTGATGAGTTTGGCGCGCATTTGCTCGATGCTGTCGAATGATTCCCCGTCGTCGGCCGTCACCGGTTCTTCGTTCCACAGGCTGTCGATGCGTTCCCGGCACCAGTGCAGGTCTTTCGATACGATGAAGGTATCGGCCGGCAGGGAGTCGAGCAGGGAGCTGTCCGACAGGTGGTGGGTGCTGATTTTGGGTACGATATGGATGCTGTCGAACTTTTCTCCGGACAGTTGCGTTTCCACGTCGAAGGAACGGATGGTTTCCACTTCGTTTCCGAAGAAGTCGATGCGGTACGGATATTCGTAGGAAAAGGAGAAGACGTCGAGGATGCTTCCCCTCATGGCGTACTGCCCCGGTTCGTATACGTAATCCACGTGTTCGAAGCCGTATTCGTCCAGCACGTCGGCGACAAACATATTGTCCAGCTTTTCGGCCGTATGTATCTTCAGGGTGTTGTTCTTCAGCATTTCGTTCGAGACTACTTTTTCCGCCAGGGCATCCGGACAGGTGACGACGATAAAAGAGGTGTTTCTGTCCTGCAGCAGGCTGAGCACTTCCGTTCTCAGAATTTCGTTGGCCGGGTCAATATGTCCGTATTTGATGGCGCGGCGATAGGCGGAGGGGAAAAAGTAGATGTGTTCGCCTCCCGCAAGCTGTACCAGGTCGTTATAGAAGTAGCCTGCTTCGTCCACATCGTTCAGGATGCAGAGATACTGTCCTTTGTTCCTGCGAAAAAGCGTCGCGACGGCCATGGCAGCGCCGGAACCTTTCAGGCCTTTCAAAAAAAAATTCCGCAAAGACGGGGTTTTTACGGCGGCATCCAACGCACTTATCTGTGGGTGGGAGATGTACGATGTAAGTAAATTCTGTATATCCAACGTGATGTATTGTTTGCACAAAGGTAGAGTTTTGCACAAAATAATACAAACCGCCGATTGAAATCCGCATAAAACCTCTACCTTTGGTTGGTGAAAATATAAGGTTGCACTTTAAATAAAGATTTGATTATGTCCGACAGTATTGTAATTATCCCCACATACAACGAGAAGGAAAATATTGAGAATATCATTCGCAGGGTTTTCGGTCTGGAAAAACGGTTTCATATCGTGGTTATAGACGACGGCTCTCCCGACGGAACGGCCGCCATTGTGAAAGGTCTGCAAACGGAATTTCCCGGGCAGCTTTTCCTTGTGGAACGCCAGGGCAAGCAGGGGCTGGGAACGGCCTATATCTGCGGATTCAAATGGGCTCTGGAGCGGGAATATGCGTTCGTTTTTGAGATGGACGCCGACTTTAGCCACAATCCCGACGACCTTCCCCGCCTGTATGCCGCCTGTACGGAAGAGGGAGCCGATGTGGCGGTCGGTTCCCGCTACAGCAACGGCGTAAACGTGGTGAACTGGCCGCTGGGACGGGTATTGATGTCGTACTTTGCCTCTGTGTACGTACGGATTATTACCGGCATGAAGGTGCGCGATACCACCGCAGGATTTGTGGCCTATCGCCGGCAGGTACTGGAAACGATTGCCCTGGACCAAATACACTTCAAGGGGTATGCCTTCCAGATAGAGATGAAGTTCACCGCCTATAAATACGGATTCAGGCTCCGGGAAGTTCCCATCATTTTTATCAACCGCGTACTGGGTGTTTCCAAAATGAATACCTCCATCTTCGGCGAAGCCCTTCTGGGCGTTCTTCAGTTGAAGTGGTGGAGTTTTTTCCGCTCATACAAGCGATAGCCTTTACAGCAGATCCGGCCGGAGGCGTGCCGTGCGTTCGTACGCCTGCTGCAGGCGCCATTCGTCAATCTTTCGCTGATGTCCCGACAGCAGGATTTCGGGCACTTTCCATCCCTTGTATTCCGCGGGGCGGGTGTATACGGGAGGGGCCAGCAGTTTGTCCTGAAACGAATCGGAAAGGGCGCTCTGTTCGTCGCCGATTGCTCCGGGAAGCAGGCGTACCACGGCATCCGCAATGATGGCTGCCGCCGGTTCGCCGCCGGTGAGGACGTAATCGCCCACCGATATTTCGAGGGTAATCAAATGTTCGCGGATACGGTAGTCCACTCCCTTATAATGTCCGCACAGGATAATCAGGTTGTGCAGCAGCGACATGGAATTGGCCATTTGCTGGTTGAACACTTTTCCGTCCGGAGACGTATAGATTACTTCATCGTATTCCCGTTTTTCCTTCAGGGCGGCGATAGCCCGGTCTACGGGTTCTATCTGTATCACCATTCCGGCTTCCCCTCCGAAGGGATAATCGTCTACCCGTCTCCATTTGTTTGCGGTATAATCTCTCAGGTTGTGCAGATGTATTTCTGCGAGTCCTTTGTCCTGCGCACGCTGAAGGATGGAGCAGTGGAGCATTCCTTCAATCATTTCAGGCAGTACGGTAAGTATATCTATTCGCATGGCCTATTCCCATTCTATGGTGGCCGGCGGCTTGGAGCTGATGTCGTACACTACCCGGTTTACCCCTTTTACTTTATTGATGATTTCATTCGACACCCTGGCAAGGAAGTCGTAAGGCAACTGCGCCCAGTCGGCCGTCATGGCGTCGGCAGATGTAACGGCGCGCAGGGCGACGGTATTCTCGTAGGTACGTCCGTCTCCCATTACGCCCACCGACTGTACCGGCAGGAGGATGGCTCCGGCCTGCCATACCGCATCGTACAGCCCCCATTCGCGCATCAGCGACATATAGATATGGTCGGCTTCCTGAAGGATACGGACTTTTTCGGGAGTGACATCGCCCAGCACACGGATGCCCAGTCCCGGACCGGGGAAAGGATGGCGGCCGATGAGGTGAGGCATCATGCCCAGTTCCTTTCCCACCCGGCGCACCTCGTCCTTGAAGAGGAGGCGGAGCGGTTCTACCAGCTTCAGGTGCATCTTTTCCGGCAATCCGCCTACGTTGTGATGGCTCTTGATTACCGTACCGGTGAGGGAGAACGACTCGATCACGTCGGGGTAGATGGTTCCCTGAGCCAGCCATTGGATGTTTTCCAGCTTGCGTGCCTCGTCGTCGAATACGTCGATAAAGCCTTTTCCTATGATTTTGCGCTTTTGCTCCGGATCGGTCACGCCGGCCAGTTCCCGATAGAACTTCTCGCCGGCCTCTATTCCCAGCACATTGAGCCCCAGGTGTTCGTAGTCTCTCAGGACATCCTCAAATTCATTCTTGCGCAACAGTCCGTGATTGACAAAGATGCACGTCAGGTTCTTGCCGATAGCCCGGTGAAGCAGCACGGCGGTGACGGAAGAGTCTACGCCTCCCGAAAGCGCCAGGATGACCCTGTCGTTCTGCAATTGCGCTTTCAGTTCCGCTACGGCCGATTCAATAAAGGACGCCGGCGTCCAGTCTTTTTTGCATCCGCAAATATCCAGGAAATTGTCCAGCAGGCGGGTGCCGTCTGAGGTATGGAACACTTCGGGGTGAAACTGCACGCCGAAAACCGGTTCGCCTTCTATCTGGTATGCGGCGGCCTGCACATCCTGCGTACTGGCAATGATCCGGAAAGACGAAGGCAGCGCCGTGATGGTATCGCCGTGAGACATCCATACCTGCGTCCCTGCCCGGATACCTTTCAGCAGCGGATTGAGGCTGTCGAGGGATGCGATATGCGCCCTTCCGTATTCGCGCGAAGGAGTCGGCTCTACCCCTCCGCCTTCCGTATAGGCCAGGTACTGCGCACCGTAGCAGATACCCAGCACGGGGTATTTCCCCCGGATAGCGCTCAGATCTGCCCTGAAGGCGCCGGCATCGTATACCGAATGAGGGCTACCCGACAGGATTACGCCTTTGACGCCCGATGCATCGCGGGGAAATTGATTGAAAGGAAGAATTTCGCAGTAGGTATTTAGCTCTCTGATTCTGCGCCCTATCAACTGGGTGGTTTGAGAGCCGAAGTCAAGAATGATTATTTTCTCGTGCATGAGTGATTATTGTTATTGAGGTAAGAGGCGCAAAGGTAGCAATATATTCCGGACGCCAATATGTTAACAGGACTTTAAAATGCGTGAATGAACGTGAATCACTGCGTGTAAAACGTATTTAACATTACCTTTGCGCACTTATCAGATAAAACTCCATGAATACGGTTAAGAATGAGCATAAAGAAATCAACAAGCTTTCGCTGCTAATCATGATTGTGATCGTTTTAGTGTTAATTATAGCGGGAGCCCTGTACTATATTTACCATCAGAAACAGCAAATGACCAGTCTGGTTGAAACCTTTGACCTCGAAAAGGAAACGCTCACCGACGAATTCAACGAACTCTCCCTGCAGTACGAAGGATATAAATTCAGCGCAGGAAACGACTCGCTGATAGCCCTGCTCTCCACCGAACAGGCCAAGGTGCAGCGACTGATGGAAGAACTCCGCACCGTAAAGGTGACAAACGCAAGGCGTATCAACGAACTGAAAAAAGAACTGGAAACCCTGCGCAAAATCATGAGAAACTACGTCATCCAGATTGATTCGCTGAATCAGGCCAACGAACAGTTGACCAAAGAAAAAAACCAGGCCGTACAAAGATACCGGCAGGCCTCCACTACGGCCGAACAGCTCACCAAAGAACTGGAAAAACAAACCGAACGCGTCACGCTGGCAAGCCGGCTCGACGTAACCGGCATCACCGTAATACCCGTCAATGCAAGAGGAAAGGAAGTGAAACGAATCAAGCAAATGCAGCAGTTCGTAGTGAACTTCCGAATCGTAAAAAACATTACAGCCCCCGTAGGAGAAAAGATGATTTACGTGCGCCTCAAAAAACCGGACGACGACATCCTGGTCAAAAACCGGGGCAACGTCTTCATGTTCGAAGGCAAGGAAATAAACTACTCCATGCGAAGGCTCGTAGAATACGAAGGAGAAGAACTCGACGTCACCATGTACTGGGACATCGAAGAATTCCTCTCGCCCGGAACCTACCGGGTAGACGTCTTTGCCGACGGAAACCTGATAGGACAGAAAAATTTCGAACTCACCCAGTAAGTATTTCTTACACGCTCTTACAAAGAACGGCCCTGCAGATTCAACTCCGCAAGGCCGTTCGCTTTTTTTAGAGGAAAAAGGCGGAGGACCGACGCCCCCCGCCCGCCCTACCGGTCGACATCAGACACGAGGCTGTCGAGGGGAGACGCAGGGCTGTAATACATGTACGACGTATTGCCGTCGCCCGGAGAGTCCGACTTCGTCTCATATTCGAAAGAGTTTTTTTCAATGATGGAAATATTGGCATTTCCTTTGTCCTGATGGAAGTCCAGGCTATACGATACGCCGTCAAAACGGTAGAACAGACTGTTCACCTTTCCTTCCTTTCTGTCTTCAATCACGCTGGTCGCATCCTTTTCATCTTTTTTGAAGGCTTCAATAAACTCGTTCACCAGCGCCTCGTCGTTTTTAACGCTAACCGTAGTGACGACCTTCTCCAGCGCTTTCGTCTTGCTGTTCCGCTTTTTGACGATGTTCATCCTCACCGAAGCAGCCGTTTCGCACTTCTTCACCAAAGCATTGAGCGCTTCCTGCGCCGGTACCCCGGCCATCAAACCCCCTGCAAGCAGCAAAACTGCCGCCATCATACATTTTGTTTTCATACACCTTTGTTTTTAAATTATTATTATTCAGTTTGAAAAATTCTGTTCACTTCATCCAGCATCCGCCCGGCCTCCCGCTCCGCCTCCTCGGCCGAAGCAAGCAGCCGTTCCATTTCGGCCTCTCCCTCCATCACACGCTGCATGGCAGCCTCCAGTTCGGGGCGGATGACGTCCATATCCGTAATGCGCACCCCCCCCTGTATCACGCAACTGCCCTCATACGGGTCGAACGCCCTGTCGCGGAGGAAAGAAAAACCTGCCGCCAAAACCAGCAACGCCGTCGCCGCGGCAACCGCCGCCCACCTTAGCCGCCCTTTGCGCCGCAGAGCCGCCGCCGAAGCCGCCGCTGCCTCCTCTTCGGCCATTCCCCCACCGAAGTAGGCCATCACCGGGCGGAGGTGCGCCCATTCCTCCGGAATATCCTTCCCTTCGGAGAAAAACCGGTAGAGCGCCTCCTCCTCCTCCCCGTCCGTAGCGCCGTCGAAAAAACGCGCCAGCAAAGCCTCCATATCCTTATATTCTTCTGCTGTCATATCCATCCGATTTAAAAAACAATTCCTTCACTTTCCTTCTTGCCCTCGACAGACTGGCGCGCACCGCATCGGGAGCACATCCGGTGATTCGGGCAATCTCCTCCACCTCCAGCCCCTCGATATGTTTCATCCGGAGGATAGCCTGCTGCATAGCCGGCAGCCGGTCTATCATACGCGTCAGATGCTCCACCTGGTCTTTCCGCTCCAGCATCCGGTACGGCGACAGCGCTTCGCCGTCCGCCATCCGTTCGTCCGGTTCGCCGCCATAGCGTTCGCATACCTTAAGACGATTCAGGCACAGATGCTTCGTAATCCGGAAAGCCAGTGCGCGTACACTCCCGTACCTCCGCAAATCCCGCCGTATATACCACAACTTCAGCAGCGCCTCCTGCACCACATCCTCCGCCTCCGCACCATCCCCCTGCATATACCTTCCGGCATATACAAGCAGCGATTCCCTCAGCGGCGCCACCTCCCGTATAAATTCTTCCTGTTCCATCATCTTACTCTAAGACAACGCAGGACCGAAAATGTGACATCCCGGCATAAAAAAAATAAAAACTCATTTCAGAACCGGTATGATCCACCACGTAGATCACTCCGTCCCCAAATGGAACCGGTATGATCCACCACATAGATCACTCCGTCCCCAACTGGAACCGGTATGATCCACCACGTAGATCACTCCGTCCCCAAATGGAACCGGAGTGATCCACCACGTAGATCATACCGTCCCCAACTGGAATCGGAGTGATCCACCACGTAGATCACTCCGTCCCCAACTGGAACCGGAGTGATCCACCACGTAGATCATACCGTCCCCAACTGGAACCGGTATGATCCACCCCGTTTAAAAAACCGCACAATCTTGGCAACCCAAGGAATAGAAATACATAGTATGTATATTCCCTGTGGCTACTAAGGTCTTCCTGTTTTCTTCCGGTTGCCGTTGGCTTCAGCCAACGGGGAGAGACGCCACCGTGCGCGCACAGTTCATAACCGTGAATTTGTACCTTATAAGAGATGCTGTGGATGATTTGTCTGAAAAAGATACATATATTTGTATGGCAAACTTGTCTGTTCTTAAACAGTATATTTTTATTATCCACTTTTTAAAATTAAAGACCATGAAAAAGGTATTGAAATTTGTTCTACTCATCATCTCCCCGGTCTTATTTGCCACAGGATGCGGCAACAGTTCGGCGGATGAGAGCTTGGAGCCTGATCCGGAGGCATCGGACGGCAGGATTTATTTAAAGGAATACGACCTGGAAGAGGCGAAGGCCCTGGCGACGGGTCGCTGGAAAACCATTCCGGAAGGGCGCTACCTGACATTCAGTTACGCGGAAACGATAGGAGAGGATTCCATTTACGTGCCGAAGGACGTGCAATGGGAGAAGAATGACTATGGCTACCAATGGAGCGCCCGGATGGGTACATTGACGGACACCATCTGGCTGATCAGCTTCAGCAAATACCATGACACGCTGCATTATGCTTCACCCGGATACCCTCCCCTCGAATCGTGGGATGCCGTAAAGATCAGCGAAATGGAGTTTGAAGAAAAAAGGCAGGAAGTTTTGTTCAGCAGATACCTTCGGGATGCCGCCTGTCCTCCCGAAGCCGTGAGCGGCTCCTCCCTGGTTTACAAGATCGTCGGCCGATGGAAGCTGATAAAGGAAACGGGCATCGACTATTCCTGCGACGAAATTATTTACAATTTTCAGCCCGACAGTGTGCTGACCATCACAAGCGACCGGCCGGACTATCCCGCCTCGTCGGCAAATTATTCATACGACCCATGTATATTGTGTCTTTTTAGCACAGTGTACCACCCGGACGCCTACACGCTGACCGTAGACGGCAAGCCGGTACGCAGCGAAGTGCTGGAAAAGATCATGTTCCTGGGCGACGAGCAGAACCCCTCTGCCAAAGTGTTTATTCGAATCAATTAAAAATCAACTGAAATGAAAACAACGAATTTTTTTATTCTTTTATGGGTGCTTCTTTCTGCTCCCCTCTTATCTGTTTCGGGACAGGAAAGCAGAATGTTTGCCGACATACGGCAAGCCAAAGAATCAAACATTGATTTCCCAAGAGTGACGAACCTTCTTTCGGAAGTTTCCGGTGAGGAGAATGTCAGGACTAACTTTATCCATAGCGAAGATGTGCATTTCTTCCGTTATGCTTCCTCTGTACTGAAAAATATGCCAGCTGCTTTCACTTTGGTAATACCTGCCGGAGATACCGAATTGCAGTTGGAACTATTGGAAGTAACAGATGATTTTGACTATGAAGTGAAAACTTCAGACGGCATACGTTTGAATCCAATATGAATTTTAAACATTACAGAGGAGCAGTAAAAGACAATCCATCGAGTATTGTTGATCTTACATGCTTCGATAATGAAATTATGGGATTAATTTGTACGGACGAAGGTAATTATAACCTTGCATTGGACGCACAGTCGGGAAAACATCTTTTGTTCAATGACAAAGCGCTCAAGCAACGCCCTTCCTTCGAATGCCATACGGTAGACGATTCCGGCGTCAATTATGATCCTGCGGTTTTGCTGGGAGATGCAAAAGCTTCAAAGGGGATTTTAAGAGCAACCAACCGCTACGTAAAATTATATCTTGAAACAAAATATAATTTGTATCAAGCAAAAGGAAGTACAAGTGCTGTCGATTCCTACATCAGAGGTGTAATGAATCAGGTGGGAACTTTATACAGGAATGAGGAAATAAATATCACCATCTCTACATTGTATATATGGACTTCAGCAGATCCTTATACAAACACGTCGACATCAACAACTCTTTTATCCCAGTTCCAGTCGAACAGAACATCCATCAACGGCGATCTGGGTCAGTTGATTTCCTATGATACTCAAATAGGTGGTGTAGCTGCCGGTTTTGCAGGGCTATGTAATTCTTCAACATCGAATAAATTGTCTATCGCGGGAATTGATGTTACATATAATAATTTCCCGGTATATAGTTGGACTGTGTTTGTGATAACACACGAATTTGGGCATCTTTTCGGATCAAGGCATACCCACGCTTGCGTATGGAATGGTAACAATACGGCTATTGATGGATGTGCATCCACAGAAGGTGACTGTTCCCTTCCTCCCATGCCCTCAAATGGAGGAACAATTATGAGTTATTGCTATCTGCAAAGTGGAGTTGGAGTCAATTTTAATCTTGGTTTTGGTCCGCAGCCGGGGAATGTGATTAGAAGTAGTGTAGCCAATGCGAGTTGCTTATCAATTATGACATTGTCGGGTCCCGACAATATTCCTTTTTCAAGCTCAGCCACGTATACCTTATCCGTTTCTTTACTAAACCCTCAATGGTCGGTAACCAGCGGTCTGGAGATCACAACTTATAATAATAACTCAATAACAGTTCGCGCTACGGCAACGAGCTATACTGCCGCAGCAATAAAGGTAAATGGAATAGTATTAAGAACTATTACGATAGGAAACAGTTAAAAGGTACCGACGCCTGCCGGTTTTCCACCACGTGGATCACTCCGGTCGAAAATAAAGAGAGGCGGATCCAATTGGATTCGCCCCTCTCTGTTCAGACGGAAATGTCTGCCGGCACATTAACTGTTTACCCCTCCACCGGCAAATCGCTTCCGTCATCCTCCTCATCCGTTTCCGGAACATTTTCATTTTCTTTTATTCCGCTGCGTGCAGCCAGCATATTGCTGTATCTTTTCAGCACCACGTTCCAGGCCACCACGAAGTTGTAGGGGATATTCCCCCGCTGTTCCTGCGGAACACTGTCTTCGTACGGGCCGGTTTTCAGATCATCCGGACTAACCTCCACGTCGCCGCCCAATCCTGCCGCCACCAGTTTGGCATAGATCACGTCGGTCATACTTTTATACAGCGCATCCACCTGCGGACGTATATTTTTCAGATGTTCGGTCGGCTTCTCCGCATATTCCTTGTCGCGTGCAGCGCGATAGTCTGTAAACTTCTGTTCGACGGCGCTCAGATTGGCCACCCATTTGCCGAGTCCCAATTGCGTCACATCGGCAGCATAAGCGCCTTGCAGATTCTGCAGAAGATTGAACAGGGCGAAAGATTCTTCGGCATAGCTGCCGTCCAAAGCCGTTTTCCGGTAGCTCGAAAGCAGCACGAACAACCGTTCGGCAGCCACCCTGTCGGCCTCGACCGACAGCTTCTGCGAGCTTTTCACCACATCATACAACCCTCGAAAGAGCGAATTACGCTCTTTGTCGGCCTCCTTCAATCCTTTCGTATGCGTACTCTTACGCACCGTTTCCAGCAGCAGGTCAGCCTTGTCGTGCAAAGGTTCCATCAATTCAAACAAATCGGCAATACCAAGCGCCGCCGCCCCGTAAACCGGCACCAGTCCTCTAAGTTCGGAATACACCCCGAACCATTCCTCATGGCGCAAGCGCTTCATGTTTATTTTCAATATTCTCATAAGCAGATATAATTAGTCGGTCATTATTAAGTAATCATTTCATTGAATATCAATAAAATGGTTGTAAAAAAGTTTGGTGTTTTCAGCCGGTTATTGTAACTTCGTCGCATAAAAACCGGAAAATTATGTTAGGAAAATTACCTGTGGATGACCATCGCGAACTGTTTCGCACCCCGATTGGCGGATTTGATTAATCCGGAGCATGAACTTGCTCTTTCGTAAACGAATCGGCGAATCGGGGTTTCAAAAGATTTTTGCTTACAGCGTGCATCTTCACGGCAAAGACGCGGTTAAACAGTCTAAATTTGTACTGTTGGACACTACCGTTCAGGGTAATTTTACGACCTTTCCGACCGATGCGAGATAGCAGAAAAAGAAGGGATTACTCAGCGCTGCAAGTACCAAAAAGAGCGTAAGGAACTGCTTCGTCAGACTTACAACGGCAAACATCCGAAGCGGGCGAAAGCGGCAAAAAAAGCAAAAAAGCGATTGCCAATGCACAGTTGAGGGAACTGGAACGCAAGATGACGGAAGAACAAAAGAGATTTTACAAAGAGCGGCTGGGACTCTACAAACGTGCAGTCAATCAGCAGAGGAGCGACAAAAATAAGGTTTACAGTTTACACAAACCCTTCACGGAATGCATCTCGAAGGGCAAAGCACATAAACAGTACGAATTCGGGAATAAAATCGGGTTGATCACCGGTGGCAAGAAAGGCAAGAAAATCATTTTGGCAATCAAGGGGTTTATCGGCAATCCGTTTGATGGACACACGATAGAACCGCTTCTTAATCAGATAGAGAACAATAAAATAGCTTTACCGAAGGAGTTGGCATACGTACGACCGGGGTGGCAAGGGAAAATCAGAAATCAAAGGAGTAAAAATCATCATTCCGTCTCCGCCGAAAAAGAGCGATACGGATTATCGGAAACAAAAAAACGCAAACAGTGCAGGGTTGGGGCGGGTATTGAATCGATAATCAGTCACCTGAAATATGATTTTCGTATTCCTGAAAATTACTTTTGGGGAGAAGTTGGCGTTCAAATCAATGCTTTCATGTCGGGAACGGCCTGGAATCTGAAGAAAATGATGCAAAAACTCAGAGAAGAGTTTTTGCGGATTATTTTTCGTCTGTTTTTTCCACAAGATTTTTGCTGTTCTGCAGCTTGAAAAAGGAGTTAATAAGGACTGACGAAGTAGTCCCTGGTAGTTGAACGCGGCGAGTTTTTAGATTCGGCATCAGACAGCAAAGAGTTACATTTGTATCTAAACTTTGCACGGGGACATCAGTTTCCTTTAAATAACGGTTCTTCGGCCACGGCTTACGATACGGTAGAGCGAACCTGGCAAGATTTGAATTTCTTTCAGCATCGCTGCTATCTTCATGCCCGTGTTCCCCGCGTCAGGGACGGTGAAGGGCATATTCATCAGGTGGCTGTTCCGTGGGCTCGCGGGAACAGCGGTTTTACTCTTCTTTTCGAGGCTATACCATGTTGCCGATTGAATCGGAGATACTCGTATCGAAGGTTTCCTCCTGCGTTAAAACTACGGCTGCACGTATCTGGAGAATCTTTAATCACTGGATTAATCCGGCTCTGTCTAAAGATTCTTTGGAGACGGTGAAGCGAATCGGCATGGACGAAACCTCCCGGAAAAAAGGACATCATTATGTCACCCTGTTTGCGGATTTGGAACAGCGCAGGCTTATCCATGTCTGTGAAGGCAAAGATGCAGCCACGGTCGAAAGCTTTGCCGAATCCTTGGAGACCAAAGGTGGCAGTAAGGATAAAATAGAGTTAGTCCGTATGGACATGTCTCCGGCATTTATTGGCGGAGTAATGGAACATTTACCGAAAGCCCAATTGATCTTTGATAAGTTTCATCTGATTCAGTCTCTAAACGTCACACCGGATGATGCGCGTAAAGCCGAACGTAAAGGGAATGATCTTTTGAAAGGTCATAAATATACGGTACTCAAAAAGTATACCAGCCTGACCCTGAAGAAGAAAAAGGAGCCAGACGGTGTACTGCTGATGTACCCTAAACCAGGAGAGTCTTACAGACTTAGAGAACTGTTTATGGATATACCGCATATTTTGAAAAAGAGTAATCAATGGGGTACTTGAAGGTATAAACAATAAGATACAATTAGTAAAAGAAGAGCAAGAGGATATAGAAATACAATTAACTATATCAACATGGTCTACTTTCTTACTGCTAAACTCAAATTTGATTACCCACTCTATTCGACATAGAGCCAACTTTGTTTTACCTTTGTCTGCCTGTATCATTTAAAAACAATATCATGAAACAATTTTTTTCTGTTGTATTCTGCGCCATGTTTCTTTTGGCTGCATGTAGTGGCAAGAAAGCGCTTGACCCTGCGAAACCTGTGTATGTCACCGTGTGTACCACGATGGGTGATGTGACGGTCCTTCTGTATGACGATACCCCTCTGCATCGCGACAATTTCATCAAGCTTTGCCAAAATAATGAGTATGAGGGAGTGATATTCCACCGGGTTATCAAGGATTTTGTAGTGCAGGGCGGCGACCCCGATAGCAAGGCCCGCGTACCGGAGGTGCTCTACGGTAATGGATACGGAGGGTATACCGTCCCGGCAGAAATTCTTCCCCACTACTTCAATAAACGGGGCGCCTTGATAGACGCCAAAGATCTTGATGCCGACAATCCCGAACGCGCTTCGGCCGGAACACAGTTTTGTTTCGTACAGGGGGCTGTCCTGAATGATGAGCTGCTGGAACAGCGCGAAGCCCGCATCAACGATATCCGGCGCAACTGGCTATACTATAAGTTTCTTGCCCGACTGAAGGAAGAAAATCCTGCGTTAGCGAATGATTCCCTGCATATACAGCAACTGTCCGACAGGGCGTCTGTTATGGTGGCAGATACGCTGGCGGAAACAGGCCCCGTGACGATCCCTGCCGACCGCAGGGAAGTGTACAGGACGATAGGAGGCGTTCCTCATCTGGATGGGTCGGTCACCATCTTTGGAGAAGTAGTCGAAGGTTTTGATATAGTAGAAAAGATGTCTCTGGTAAAGACCGATAAGAACGACCGCCCCGTAGAGGATATCGTAATTAAATCAACCAGGGTATTCCAAAAATGAATGGAGAGACGGTTGGGGAAATCGGGGACAGGAGAAAAAAAGCGTTCAGACTTTCACAAGCCCGAACGCCGATAACTACAACTTAATTTGTAAAGTTCTATTTGCTGCAAATATAGAGTATTTTTTTCATGCAGAAAAATCGAAACAACTTTTTTCGGGACGAACAGGATAAATATTATCCGTTATTTTGTCTTGTCAGGAATTATTTCAACTGTGGAACCATCCAAAATGCTCTATCTTTAAATGCTCTATCTTTATTCCTCTCCTTTCAGTACCGGCACGCTGATGTGGTATTTTACGGCCAGGATACGGATGATGAAAACACTCACAGCCGAGATAAACTGCGACAAAGCGGAGGGCAACGACAGCAACGTGCAGCCATAATAGGCCAGACCGCCGAATACGCACGCCAGGGCATAAATGTCTTTGCGGAAAATCAAGGGTTCTTCATTAATCAGAATATCGCGCATCATACCGCCGAACGAACCGGTAATGGTTCCCATCACGATGGCCACCCACATGGGGAAACCGAAGTCCAGCGTCTTTACCACTCCTACAATGACGAATAGCCCGAGGCCGATGGCGTCGAAGATAAAAAACGTATTGTTCAGCCGTATGACATATTTCCGGAATGTAATCACGAACAGGAGAGCCAGTCCCGATACAATCAGGTAGGAGGGTTGCTCCATCCAGAAAGGAGTCGCATTGAGCAGGATGTCTCTTACGGTACCTCCGCCTACGGCTGTTACGATGCCCACCACATAGGCGCCAAACCAATCGAACTGCTTGGCCGAAGCCAGGCGGATACCGCTTATGGCGAACGCAAAGGTGCCGGCATAGTCGCAAAATGTGATAAAATCAAACATATCCGTATTGTCTTATCGAATGTTTTTACTGAGCAGGCGCCGGGCGTCGGCTTCGCTGAGGTTTCGCCGGCGGGCATAGTCGAAGAGCTGTTCTTCGTCGATGGCGCCGATCATAAAATACGATGCGTCGGGATGGGCCATATAAAGGCCGCTTACCGAAGCGGTGGGATACATGGCGCCATTCTCCGTCAGACGTATGCCTATCCGGGAAAAGTCAAGCAGGCTGTCCAGACTGAAGTTCAACAACTGGTCGGGCAGGGAGGGATAGCCTATGGCGGGGCGTATCCCTTTGTATTTTACCTGAAACAGTTCGGGGACGCTCAGCGCTTCGTCCGGCGCATAGCCCCAGAGTTCGCGACGCACTTTCTCGTGGAGGTATTCGGCGGCCGCTTCGGCCAGGCGGTCGGTCAGGCTTTGCAGGAGCATGGAGGAGTAGGCGTCGCCTTCGGCATCGAACGATTGTTGCAGTTGTTCAATTCCGGCTCCGGCCGTTACGGCAAAAGCGCCGATATAGTCTGTACGTTCTTCCGAACGCGGCAGGATGTAGTCGGCAAGGGATTTATACGTCCCGTTCTCTTTCCTTGCCTGCTGGCGCAGCGTGGGGAAGGAGAGGTTGTTTTCCGGCAGCAGGATATTGTCTCCTTCGCTGTTTGCCGGGAAGAAACCGTATATGGCTTTGACGCAGTCTGCATCCATGCCGGCCAGGCGGTCGAGCAAGCGGGTTGCGTCGGCAAACAGTTTCGCGGCTTCTTCGGCTTTAGCGCGTTCTTCTGCGGGGAAGTCCGCCAGCCAGGAGGCTCGGCAAGCCGGGCATCCGTCCATCCCGGCAAGTCCGGCAAAGCGTCCGCTGAGTTTCCAGGCGAGGAAAAAGAATTTCCAGTTTATATAGGGACGGATTGTTTTCACCGGGATGTGGGGGATAAGGTGTACGCCTTCGTGCGCCGGCTTTACCGGCCGGTAGCTTGCCCAGTCTATCTTTGCGGGATACTTCCTGGCGTGGATGAGCGGAACGGTTTCCTCCCGTTTTGTTTCGAGCGAGAGGCAGAGTTTTTTGTATTCGCGGTTCAGCTCGTCTATAAAGTTTTCGCGCGTATCGGGATTCAGCAGCTTTGCCGCTACGAGCGGGGCTTGCGAGGCGTCCAGCACGTGTATCACCGGATAGTCGTAATGGGGCGCTATCTTGACGGCCGTATGCAGCTTCGAGGTGGTGGCTCCTCCTATCATGACGGGGATGGAGAGGCCGGCCTTTTGCATTTCTTCCGTCACATGCACCATCTCTTCCAATGAGGGAGTAATCAGCCCGGAGAGGCATACCAGGTCGGGTTTCTCGGTTATGGCCGTCTGCACGATTACGTTGGCAGGTACCATCACGCCCAGGTCGATAACTTCATAGTTATTGCAGGTAAGCACGATGGAGACGATATTCTTTCCTATATCGTGCACGTCGCCTTTCACGGTGGCGAATATCACTTTGCCTGCCTTCGTTTTGCCGGTTGCCGAGCGGGTTGCCTCGATGGCAGGCTGAAGGATGGCTACGGCCTTCTTCATGGTGCGCGCCGTCTTCACCACCTGCGGGAGGAACATCTTTCCGGCGCCGAAGAGTTCGCCCACCTTGTTCATCCCGCTCATCAGCGGGCCGTCGATGATGTCCACGGCACGGGGATAGAGGCGGAGCGCTTCCGCCAGATCGTCTTCGAGGAAGTCGGTAAGACCTTTCATCAACGCATACTCCAAGCGTTCCGGGAGCGTCGTATTGCGCCAGGCATCCTGTTTGACGGCCACCTCCTGCGTAGGGGTATCCGTGTTCAGGTTCTGGGCATACGTGATGAGTTCTTCGGCCGCTTCGGGGCGGCGGTACAGGATTACATCCTCAAGCAGGATACGGAAGGCGGGGTCGATGTCTTCGTACATCACGGCAGACGAGGGATTCACAATCCCCATATCCATCCCCTTGCCGATGGCATGATAAAGGAATACGGCGTGCATGGCCTCGCGCACGTGGTTGTTTCCGCGAAAAGCAAACGAGAGGTTGCTCACTCCGCCACTCACCCCGGCGCCGGGCAGGTTTTGTTTGATCCATTCCACGGCACGGATGAAGTCGAGGCCGTACCGGTTGTGCTCTTCCATGCCGGTGGCTATGGCCAGCACATTGGGGTCGAAGATGATGTCGTGCGGATCGAATCCGGCCTTTTCCGTCAGCAAACGGTAGGCGCGCTTGCACACTTCTGTTTTGCGCTCGAAGGTATCGGCCTGCCCCTGTTCGTCGAAGGCCATCACGACCGTGGCGGCGCCCAACTGCCTGACGCGTGCCGCGCGGGCAAGGAAAGTTTCTTCGCCGTCTTTCAGGCTGATGGAATTGACGATGCTCTTCCCCTGGACGCACATCAGCGCCTGCTCGATCACCTCCCATTTGGAGGAGTCAATCATGACGGGCACACGGGCGATGTCAGGCTCGGAGGCGACCAGGTTCAGGAAGGTGGTCATTTCTCCGGCGGCGTCGAGCATACCGTCGTCCATGTTTATATCAATCACCTGGGCGCCGTCTTCCACCTGTTTGCGGGCGATGGTTAGCGCTTCTTCGTAATGTCCTTCTTTAATCAAGCGGAGGAACTTTCGTGAACCGGCCACGTTGCACCGTTCGCCGATATTGACAAAGTTGTTGCCGGGCTTTATTTCCATCAGTTCCAAACCGGAAAGCCGGAGCGTATCCGGCCGGCGGGCCGGGATGTGCGGGGCGGCTCCTTTGACAAGGGCGGCATACCGTGCGATGTGCGCCGGGGTGGTTCCGCAGCAGCCGCCAACGATGTTGACCAGCCGTCTGTCTATAAAAGCCTTGATGTGTTGCGCCATGGAATCGGGCGTTTCGTCATACAGCCCAAAGCTGTTGGGCATCCCGGCGTTGGGGTGTGCGCTGATATAATAGGGGGCGTCTTGAGCCAGTTCCTGCAGGTAGGGCATCATGTCGGCTGCCCCGAAAGAGCAGTTCAAACCGACGCTGACGATACCGGCATGTTCCACGGAGGCCAGAAAAGCCGGGAGGGTTTGTCCGGAGAAGGTGCGTCCTCCCTGGGCCGAGAGGGTTACGGAGAGCATGACGGGCAGGTCTTTGCCCTGTTCTTTCATGGCGTCGGCGACGGCTTCCAGCGCAGCTTTGGCATTCAGGGTGTCGAACACCGTTTCGATCAGGATAATATCCGCACCTCCTTCCGCCAGGGCGGCCACCTGTTCTTTGTAGGCGAGATAGAGGTCGGTATAGGTGACGGCCCGGAAAGCCGGGTCGCTCACGTCGGGGCTCATCGAGGCCGTTTTGTTGGTAGGGCCTACCGATCCGGCCACAAAGACGGGGCGTCCGGGATGTTCGGCCATAAAGGCGTCGGCCTCCCTGCGCGCCAGTTGTGCGGCTGCCCGGTTTATCTCGCCCACGCAGGCCTGCATTTGGTAGTCGGCCATTGAGATGGCATTGGCGTTAAACGTATTGGTGGAAAAAATATCCACGCCGGCGTTCAGGTACGCGCGATAGATGTCGCTGATTATATCGGGGCGGGTGAGGCATAGCAGGTCGTTGTTACCGGCCTGGTCGGCGGGGAATCCGGCGAAGCGTTCGCCCCTGTAATCCTGCTCGGTCAGTTTGTAGCCCTGTATCAGGCTTCCCATAGCGCCGTCGAGTATCAGTATCCGCTCCTGCAGAAGTTTCCGGAATGTATCTTTGTTCATGCGGTATCTTTATCTTTATCTTTTGCGATGATGTAAATATAGTTGTACAGCCGGCGGAGCCATACGACTGCGCCGGCAAAAATCAAACGGGGAAGCAGTATCCACAAGGCCGGGATGCCGATTGCCACGAAGATAATCGTGTCTTCCAGCATGGAATGGTTCACGGCCAGGTGGTAATTCAGCAGGTTTCCGTTTTTGTACGAGAGTTTTTTCTGTTCCACCTGTTCTACCATGATGGCTCCGCCATAGGCTAAGCCCACCATGTTCCCGACCAGCCAGAGGAAGGCCGTATCGCGGGGAAGACCGAATATATGCATCAGCGGGGCGAACACAACAGAAAGTCCCCGCATCAGGCGGAACTCTTCCAGGATGTAGTGGAGGATCATCAGCGCCGTAACAATCAGTACGATGGTGATCACTACTTTCATTGAACTCATAAACCACAGTGTGAATACATCCGGCAGCGTGGGAGATGTGGCGGCGCTGACGCTTACTCCCACCGTTCCCCATCCCGTATGGGGCATTATGCAGTTCAGTGCAAAGGCGATGACAAAACTCATAAGCAGGCGCAACACCGTGATCTCCCAAAAGTTTGAACCTGTTCTGGACTGTACGGAAGACTCCACAATCAGATTGTGCGACACCAGACACATCAATGCCAGAATCGTGGCTTCGCGTACTCCCAGGGACATCGACGAGATGAGGGCGATGGGTGCATACAAGGGAGAAAATACACTCGTGATAAAAACGATAGCCGTCTCGCCAGGCAGTCCGATAATCGAAAAAAGCGGCTCCAGCCAAGCCGACAGCCGCCCCAGCAATCCCGAATACTGAAGCAGCCGCACGCCGAGTGAGATGGGCAATATCAGTTTCAAAAGCCACAGACATGTTTTTCCCGATTTAGGGAGAGCCAGTTTGACGCATTTCCAAATTTTCGCAATCATTGTATACTTTATTTACCGTTTAAAGGCACGGTCCATTTCGCGTTTGTCGTCGCGGCTTTTGATGGATTCGCGTTTGTCGTATTCTCTCTTTCCTTTGGCGATGGCGACGATGATCTTTGCCAGTCCTTTTTCGTTGATGAAAAGGCGGGTGGGGATGATGGTGAAGCCGCTGTTCCGGGCGCTGCCTTCTATTTTTTTCAGTTCCCTTTTCGTCAGCAGCAGTTTGCGGTCGCGTCGGGCGGAGTGGTTGTTGTACGTACCGTAAAAGTATTCGGCTATATACATGTTTTTCACCCACAATTCCCCTTTTTCCACCAGGCAGTAGGTATCCACCAAACTGGCCTTCCCCAGGCGGACGGATTTGATTTCCGTTCCGGTCAGCACGATGCCTGCCGTGAACGTTTCGAGCAGTTCGTAATCGAACGTAGCCCGTTTGTTTTTGATCTGTATGTTATTCTGCAACTTTTCTTTCATGAGCCATTCTCCGTTTTATCAGGTTTCTATAAAAATCAAATTCGCATTCCGGGCATCAGCAGAAAGAGAATGCCGCCTATCAGCTCCGGCGACAGGATAATCAGGCCGGTTGCCGTTACCGTGAATTTCATGCGTCCACTTTCCGTTGTGTGCATATAGGAAGGCGCTCCTTCCCATACAATATACGCGGTGTATATGTAGAGCGCGAGCATGCGCAGAAGGCGAAAGTCCAGCAACGGAAACAACGGTATCAGGGAAAAGACAATATAGACGGCAAACATAGGCGCCGAAGCATACCCCACGAACCGCCGGCACAGCCTCAGGTTATCGTATTGCTTCATGATGCTTTTCCGCAATTCATTCAGCAGCCAGGCTGCCAGGTGAAAACCTCCAAAGGAGGAAACAAGCGCCTTGATGGCCAGTTTCAAAGCATATTCCGTGTGAAACTCTTTCTCCGTCAGTAGCACACCGACAAAAGCGCTTGCGGTAACCAGTCCGATAAACGGGTACACGAACCTTGACAGAAATTCGTCGCCCTTTTCTTCTTTTTCCGCCAGCTCTTTCCAGGTTTGCCCCGTTTTGGAAACAAGAGATATGACAATCCTAAACAACTCTTTATACATTCTGTTTATTCATTTAGAATGGCAAAGTTACAAATAAAAAACCACCCTGAAACCGGACGGTAGCAGGGTGGGATGAAAAAGCGGAGCGGGAAGCAATCCCGTCTCTCCTGTGCGATGCGGTCAGTCTCTATTTCCCAGGAACAGCATGATGTAATAGGCAAGCGTAGCCAGAGAACCCAGGGCTGCCACCACGTAGGTATAGGCAGCCGAACGTAGCGCATCCACCGCTTTGTCGTGGGTGTATACATTCGTAATGCCGGCCTGACTCAGCCAGGCAATAGCGCGCCGGCTGGCATTGATTTCTACCGGAAGCGTGATGAAACTGAACAGGGTGGTCGCCGCAAACAGGATAATGCCGAACAGCATGAGCTGAGGAAACGAATGCAGCAAAATCATGCCTCCCAGCAATACCCAGGTCATGATTCGGGACGAGAAACTGACGACGGGAACCAGCGCCGAACGCATTTTCAGCGGAGCATAAGCCGTAGCGTGCTGCACGGCATGACCGCATTCATGGGCTGATACGGCCGCAGCCGCCACACTGTTGCTCTGGTATACGGATTCACTTAAGTTTACCGTCTTGTCGAGCAGGTTGTAATGGTCGGTCAGGCGTCCGGGGGTCGAGATAACCCTTACGTCGTAAATACCGTTGTCGTGCAGCATCTTTTCTGCCACTTCTTTTCCTGTCATACCGTTGGGAACGGGAATGCGCGAATACTTCTCAAACTTTTTTTTCAGGTTGTGAGACACCAGCCAGCTTAGAAGAGCGGTGCCGATAAAAATAATCCAATAAAGTGTCATAATATTTTTTATTTAGTGTTCGGAGAAATAACAGACAAAAACTTTGCCGTTGCAAATATGGCAGATTTACATGCGGATGACGGTATGCTCCCGATCCGGCCCTACGGATACAATCCCAATGGGAACCTCCAGTTCTTTTTCCAGGAAAGACAGGTAGTCTCTGAACGCTTCCGGAAATTCATCCTCGCTTCGCATGTCGGTCATGCGGGTTTTCCATCCGGGCAGTTCTGCATAGACTGGCTCCAGGGAGTCGCCTATTTCGTAGGGGAATCCGGCGACTTCCTTTCCGTCCACCCGGTAGGCTACGCAGGCCTTGATGACGTCGAACGTATCCAGTACGTCGCTTTTCATCATAATCAGTTGGGTGACCCCATTAATCAGGATGGAATATTTGAGCGCTGCCAGATCTATCCAGCCACAGCGACGTTTGCGCCCTGTCACCGAACCGTATTCCTTTCCTTCGCGGCAGATGGTTTCGCCGGTTTCATCCGTCAGTTCGGTGGGGAACGGGCCGCTGCCCACCCGCGTACAGTAGGCTTTGAAGATGCCGTACACCTTGCCTATCCTGTGCGGAGCTACTCCCAGCCCCGTACAGCAGCCGGCGCAAACGGTATTGGAGGAAGTCACGAAGGGATACGAACCGAAATCAATATCCAGCATCGTGCCCTGGGCGCCTTCGGCCAGTACTGTTTTCCCTTCTTTCAGGTAGCGGTTGACGACGCATTCACTGTCTATCAGTTCAAACCGTTTCAGATACTCCAGGGCGTCGAGCCATTCGGCCTCCAGAGCCTCCAAGTCGTGGGTGTAATGCAGCGCCTGCAGGATCACTTCGTGACGGGCTTTGGCCGCCCTGTATTTGGCCTCGAAGCCGTGCAGCAAATCGCCGGCGCGGAGTCCGTTCCGGCTGATCTTGTCGGTATACGCGGGACCTATTCCCCGGCCGGTGGTGCCTATCCTGCCTTCGCCTTTGGAGGCTTCGGCGGCGGCGTCGAGCAGGCGATGGGAGGGCAGGATGAGATGGGCTTTTTTCGAGATAGCCAGTCGTTCGGTCAGGTCGTAGCCCGAAGCAGCCAACGCTTCCGCTTCCTGTTTGAACAGCAGGGGATCCAGCACCACGCCGTTGCCTATTATATTTTTCTTGCCCTCGTGGAAAATGCCGGAGGGAATGGAACGCAGGATATATTTGTGGCCGTCAAATTCCAGCGTATGTCCGGCATTGGGGCCGCCCTGAAAGCGGGCTATCACATCGTACGACGGCGTCAGGATATCCACTATCTTGCCTTTTCCTTCATCTCCCCATTGCAGTCCTAATAATACATCTACTTTCATCTTTATTCTATATTGGTTTTATTTTTTTGCGCTTTCCGCAGCGCCTTGTTTTTGCATCTTCCGCACATACCGTATACGTACAGTGAAAAATATTCGGGGGTAAACCTGTTTTTCAGCGCATTGATACTGTTCAGCAGGAGGGGGGGATGCTTTATCTCGCGTACGCAGTTGCATTGGCTGCAGATAAAGTGCATGTGCGTCTCGGCTTTCTTCCGCAGTTCATACTGGATTAACTGGGGACTAAACTGATGGCGTATCACAAGCTTTGCATCAATCAGCACCTCAAGCGTATTGTACAGTGTCGCCTGGCTCACGTGATAATTGCTTTCCTCTAATTTCTGATGAAGCGTACCGATATCGAAATGTCCGGAGAAAGTACATATCTCGTGGAGAATGGTATCTCTTTCTTCCGTTTTCCGCAGTTTGTGCTCTGCCAGATAGGCAGAAAAAATATCCCGTATCTCTTTGCTCGTCTTGCTGTCTTTCATACCTGCTGTACGCGGAGGACAAAGTTAGTCAATTCTTTCAATCAGTCGTTGTACGTCGGAAGGAAAGAATAGTCCCTGCTGTAGCGGAGCATCTGTTCGCTGTACCCTTCGGTATACTCCGGCACGATGTCGGTCGGTTCGCCTCGCGCGTCTTTCACTTCCTTCATGACCGGATTCACAAAGCCCCGGTAGGGCGACAGCTTCAGCCCGGCATAGCGTTCCCGTATTTCGGCATGAAGGCTGGAATCCACTTTGACGCCGTAATGCTCCACCAACCGTTTGCCCGCTTCGTAATCTCCTTCGCTTTTGATGCGCTGCACCTCCGCCAGCAGCTCGCCGAAAAGCGCCCGCAGGCGGGGATAGTCGTTGATCACCGCGTAGGTGCGGCCGTCTTTCTTTACGAGTTCAATCACCCGCTCCTCCTGTCCGCGCTCATACACCCAGCGGGCTATCAACTGACGGTTGCGCATGTGCGCCTCCTCAATCTCCCTGCCCGGTTCGATACGCACCAGTTGGGTCAGCAAGCCGTTCATGATGTATTTGCAGTAGGCCGCCCGGTAAGCTCCGCTGTCGGGGACGAGACCCAGTTCCACCAGCTTGGCATCGCCCAGGTAATACAGTCCGAACAGGTCGGCGCGCGCTTCTTCCAGCGTGGAACTGTACGATTTCAGCCCGTCCGGATCGACGCCCGGAAGGAGAATCCCCGAACCGTGCCCCACACATTCATGCAGGTCGGTATGCAGATTGTCGGTGATAAAACCGTACTTCCGTATCCATTCGCGCTCCGCGTCGCTCCATACAAATTCTTCGTTGAAACCGTTTCCCTGCGACGCCCTGTCGTAGGCCTCGGTAATATTCTCGATGGTGACCGATTTGGAACCGTGCTCGCGGCGTATCCAGTCGGCATTCGGCAGGTTGATGCCTATCGGTGTGGCGGGATAGCAGTCGCCGCCCAGCATCGCGACGTTGACAACCTTGGCGCTGACGCCCCTCACTTCCTTCTTCCGGAAACGGCTGTCCACCGGCGAGTGGTCTTCAAACCATTGCGCCTGCTCGCTGATGATACGGGTACGCTGCGTAGCCTCCCTGTGAATGATGTTGACCGTAGCTTCCCAACTGGCTTTCATGCCCAGCGGATCGCCGTAGGTTTCCGTAAAGCCGTTCACAAAGTCCGTTTCCGACTCCGTATCCTTCACCCACAGGATCGCATATTCGTTGAACGTCCGCAAGTCGCCCGTCCGGTAATAGGCAATCAGCTTTTCGATGACCGCCCTCTGCGCTTCGTTTTCAGCAAAGCCGGCAGCCTTCTGCAGTTCCTCCACAATCCGTTCGATAGCTTCGGTATACAGTCCGCCCACTTTCCAGACCTTCTCTGCAATCCTACCGTCGGCCTCTTTCACCAGACGGCTGTTCAGTCCGTACGAAACGGGAGCCGGGTCGTCCGGATCCTTCAGACGGGCATAAAAATCCTCCACCTCCCTTTGCGTGATGCCGCCGGCATAGTAATTGTTTGCAGAAGCCAGAATAAGATCCTCCCCGCCGGTCTGCACCGTCCGTTTGGGCAGTACGGCCGGATCGAATATCACCGGAAAAAGTTCCGCCATCAAATCCTCCACCGTATCCCCATTGCGCAGAGGAAGCGTCTCCGCATCCGTTTCGCGCAGACACCCGGCCAGGAACTCCGGCGTAAAACCGGGCACAAACTTCTCCTCCCCATAATGATGATGAATACCGTTGGCGAACCACACACGCTTCAGATACGTTTCGAGCGCCCGGAACGCTTCGCCCTCCCTGTCGCCCTTATACTGTGTGTACACCGCCTCCAGCGTACGCCGGACAGCCAGGTTGTAGCGGCAATTCTGATCGAAAAGAATATCCCTTCCCATCAGAGCCGCCTCCGACAAATGAAAAAGCAAGCGTTTCCGCTGCAACGGGAGCTGTTCAAAACCGGGCACCTGATAGCGCAGCACCTCTATATCCGCAAACCGGTCGACGGAATACTCAAAAGGAACATTCGCTCCCTCTTCACGACCCTCCGTACAGGCCGTCATAACTGTAACTGTCATAAGCAATAAAAATATCCGTTTCATAAATCCTTCTGAATTATATAACCCGAAACAGCCGGGTTAAAAAGACCGATGTAAAGATAAGGATTTTTCGGAACGGACGAATTTCAGTGAACAGTGAACAACGAACAGTGAATAGTGAACAGTGAATAGTGAATAGTGAACAACGAATAGTGAATAGTGAACAGTTCGTATTCCCTGCTCGCTATTCGTTATTCACTATTCGTTGTTCACTGTTCACTATGTCCGGCGGCTCCGGTTTATCCCCGGAACGGGCTGAGGCGCTGCGGCGTGCCATAATGCTTTCGTATTGGCGGAGGTAGGAATTGATGAATACGATCAGGTCGCAGAGCAGGGCGCTCACTTCGGCCTCTCCGGAAGGCATCACCTCGTTAGCATGGTAAAAGACGTTGATGCTGTCTGCCAACACTTCAAACATCTGATC